>JANNWA010000534.1:0-2360 GCA_031408275.1 Pseudomonadota bacterium | reverse complement strand
GCTTCCAGGACATGACCGAGGAAGAAAGCGCGCCGCTGCTGGAGTTCCTGAACCGCCACAGCCAGCGGCCGGAATTCCAGATCCGCTTCCGCTGGACCAAGGGAGCCCTTGCCTTCTGGGACAACCGCTCCACCCAGCACCTGGCCGTGAACGACTATGCGGGTTACAGGCGCGTCATGGATCGAGTGACGATCGCCGGGGACAAGCCGTACTTCAAGGCCGCAGGCTAGGTACAGGGGAAACAGCCCCCCCGTACCCCCCGGGCAACTCCGATGTAGACCTTACTCGGGTTTGATCCCCGCTTTCCGGATCACCTCGCCCCAGCGCGGAGTGTCGCGGCGGATGATCTCGGTGAACTCATCCGGCGTTGTGCCCGTTGCGAGCAGGCCCATCTGCAGCATCCGTTCGCGCCCGTCGGGCGACTGGACGGCCTTGTTGATTTCCGCGCTCATGCGCTCGACGATCGCCTTGGGCGTATTGGCGGGCGCCATGATCCCGTTCCAGCCCGCGATGTCCAGGGGCTGGCCCAGCTCGGCGAAAGTCTGCAGGTCGGGCAATGCGGGCCAGCGCCTGGGGCCCGTGACGGCCAGCGCGAGCAGGCGGCCGGAGCGCACGAACGGACCCACCGCGGCCAGATCCTGGATCGCCATCTGCGCATGGCCCGCGATCACGTCCTGCACCGCCGGCCCCGCGCCCTTGTAAGGGATATGCACCATGTCGATCCCGGCCGAGTTCTTCAGCATCTCGCCGTAGATGTGCGAGGTCGACCCCGTGCCGAAGGACGCAAAGCTGACCTTGCCGCGATTCGCCTTCACGTAAGCGATGAACTCCGCCAGCGTCCTGGGGCCCAGCCCGGCCGGCACCACCATCGCCAGCACCGAGAGCCCGATCTGCGACACCGGCGCGAAGTCTCGCAACCCGTCATAAGGGAGCTTCGCATGCACGTGCGGGTTGATCGAAATATTGGAAACGTTCACGTAGACGAACGTGTAGCCGTCGGGCGCGGAGTTCTTCACCGCTTCCAGCCCCACGATGCCCTGCGCGCCGGCCTTGTTCTCGACGATCACCGACTGCCCCAGCACCGGGGAAAGCTTTTCCGCAAGAAAACGCGCCACGAGATCGGTCTGCCCGCCGGGCGGATACGGCGCGACGATGCGCACCGGCTTGTCGGGCCAGTTCTGCGAAAACGCGAGTGGAGGAAATGCGAGCGCGAGGAGCGCGAGGATCAGTGCGAAGACAGCGCCTTCACCCCTGCGGCCGGGCCTCCGGGGAAGCACAGTGCCTGGGCCGGAAGGGGACCGCGGGGCGATGGCGTACATTGACAATACTCCAGTGTGATTGCACTTGCATGACAAAAAACTGATCGCAGGATTCTAGTCGGGAATGCGTAATATTTCGCCGCCGCAGTTCGTGCAGCGCAGCAATTCGCGCAGCCTCAATCCGCGCGGATATTCGCCGCCTTGACCACCGCACCCCAGCGGGCGATCTCGCTCTGCAGGAACTTGTCGGCCGCCTCGGGCGAATTGCCGATCACCTCCGAGCCGCCATCGATCAGCCGCTGGCGGATCTCGGGAATCGCCAGCGCCTTGACGATCTCGGCGTTGAGCTTCGCGACGATGTCCTTCGGCGTCCCGGGCGGGGCGGCATAGCCTAACCAGGCCACCGCCTCGAAATCCTTCACGCCCGCCTCCGACAACGAAGGCACGTCCGGGAGCAGCGGGTGGCGTTTGGCGCTGGAGACCGCCAGCGGGTAGAGCTTGCCCGACTTGAAGTGCGGCAGCAGCGAGACGATGTTGTCGAACATCACCTGGATTTGCCCGCCCATGAGGTCCGCGTGCGCGGCGCCGGAACCCTTGTACGGCACGTGGACCATGTCGATGCCGGCGTCGATCTTGAGTTTTTCGCCGGTGACGTGGTGGGACGTCGCCACGCCGAGCGACCCGAAGTTGACCTTGCCGGGATTCGCCTTGGCGTAGTCGATGAACTGGCGCACGGTCTTGGGCGGAAACTGCGGGTTCGCGGCGAAGCCCAGCGGCGAATGGGTCATCACCGTGATCGACGCGAATGCGGCCGTTTCGTACTTGAGGCCGCGGAAAGCGCCGGCCGTGATCGGCGTCGCCGCGGTCGTGACCAGCAGCGTGTAGCCGTCGGGCGGCGACTTGGCCACGACCTCCGAGCCGATAGTGCCGCCCGCGCCGGGCCGGTTCTCGACCAGGAATGTCTGCCCGAACGCCTGGGTCAGGCGGTCGGCGACCAGCCGGCCGAGCAGGTCCGAAGCGGAACCCGTCGCGAACGGCACGATTACGCGCACCGGCTTGTTGGGATAGGTCTGGGCGGAAGCGTGCGTCGCAGCGAGCGCA
>JANNWA010000533.1:0-5726 GCA_031408275.1 Pseudomonadota bacterium | reverse complement strand
GGGGCGAGTGCGCGGATCTGCAGCGCATGGATCGGATTGTTCATCAGTTCGCCGAGCGCAGCGTACACCATGCGGTGCCGCGCGACGGTCGGCTTGCCCTCGAAAGCTCGCGAGACGATCGCGATGCTCCAGTGCGTATTGCCTCCGGGGGCGGCGCCGGCGTGGCCGGCGTGCGCTGCGCTGTCGTCGATTACCGTGAGGGACACGGGCGAAAGCGTGGCTAGCCGTTCGCGCATCACGGGTTCCAGGTTCACGGCTTGTTGCCTTCGGATGGGTCCTGCTCGAGGTGGCGCGACAGGAAGACGGCCTGCACGATCACGAAGGCAAACATCAGCCCCATGCCGCCGAAGAGCTTGAAGTTGACCCAGAAATCGGTCGGGTAGTTGAACGCGACGTAGAGGTTGGCCACGCCCATGAAGCCGAAGAAGCCCGCCCAGCTCCACAGCAGGCGCGTCCATGCGGGCGCCGGCAGCTGCATCTGCTTGCCCATCATCGCGCGGATCAGGTTCTTGCGAAACACGACCTGCGCCACCGTCAGCGTGGCCGCGAACAGCCAGTACAGCACCGTCGGCTTCCATTTGATGAAGGTCTCGTCCTGCAGCAGCAGCGTGGCGCTGCCGAACACCGCGATCACGCCGAAACTCACCCACAGCATCGGGTCGACCTTGCGATGGCGCAGCCAGACCCAGGCGATCTGCGCGACGGTGGCGCCCATGGCGATGGCGGTCGCGACATAAATGCCGTAGAACTTGAACGCGACGAAAAAGAGGATGACCGGGAACAGGTCGAAAAGGAACTTCATGAGTCGCGCATTTTACCATTTGGGGCGGGCGCAATCGCGCTGGTATTATCCGGGGGGTTGGTCCGATCGGTTCCATCAGGAGGAGTTCAATGACCCTCTCTACGAAGGCCGCAGCAGCCGCGTTCGCGACCGTGCTGCTTTTCGCGCCGCCGCTCCACGCGCAGCCCAAGGACGACCCGGCCCCCTTCGGGCAACTGATCGATGGTGTACGGGGGTTTTTCAACCGGCTGTTCAGCGAGGAGGACCGCAAACCGCCAGCGGAGCCGCAATCGCCTCCTGCTGCTGTACCCCCGGCCGCACCCCCGCCAGCCGGGGAAGCGGCGCCCCAGGCCGCGAAGCCTCCGGCCGCAGCCGCGGCCGTCTCCCGCACCCTGCACGAGGCGGTCGTGCGAGGGGATTACGAAGCGACCCTCAAATTGCTCGACCAGGGCGCCGAAATCGAGGCCAGGGACCCCGGCTCAGGCGCCTCGCCGCTGCATTACGCCGTGATGAAGGGCCGGATGCAGATCATCGACCTGCTGTTGTCCCGTGGCGCCGACGTCAACAGCCGTACGCGCAACGGTACCACGCCCCTGCACACGGCGGCGCTGTACGCACGCCTGGAAGTCGCGGAGGTCCTGCTCGAGCGGCGCGCCGAAATCAATGCAGTGAGCACAGGCGGTTCGACGCCCCTTGCGCTCGCGACCGCGGCCAGGAACAAGCCGATCGCCGAGATGCTCCGCGGGCGTGGGGCAAAGTGATGCCTCAGGAAGAGCAGCTGACCGAAATCGTCCCGGCCCAGTCGGGCGGGTAGCCGGCGTAGCGCTGCATGCCGGGTTGTTCCGTGTACGGGTCCGACAGCAGCTGCCGGAGCTCCCCGATCAGGCTGTAGTCCCGTTCGTCACGCGCTTTCCCGATCGCTTCTTCGGCCATCCAGTTGCGCAGCACGTACGCCGGATTGGCGCGGTCCATGCGCTCGTGGCGTTCGGCGTCGACGGAGCCTTCGCGCGCGAGCCTCGCCCGGTATTCACGGGCCCACGCGTCGAACGCCTCGCGCTCGGTGAACTGGTCGCGCAGCTTTTCGTTTTTCGCGGCGGGTTCGGAATCGAAAAGCGCGAGGCTGCGAAAGAAGACGGTGAAGTCGGTGCGGCTCGCGTGCATCAGGCCGAGCAACCCTTCCAGAAGTTTTGCATCAGTGTCCTCGGGGGATTGCAGGCCGAGCTTGGCGCGCATCTGCGTCGCGTACGCGATGTCGAACGCCGGCTCGTACTTTTGCAGCACGGCCTCGGCGTCTTCCATCGCCATGAGCGGCAGCAGCGCCTGCCCGAGGCAGTACAGGTTCCAGTGCGCGACCCTGGGCTGCATGTTGTACGCGTAGCGCCCGCCTTCGTCCGAATGATTGCAGACGTGGTTCCAGTCGAACCCGTCGAGAAAGCCGAACGGGCCGTAGTCGATCGTGAGTCCGAGGATCGACATGTTGTCGGTGTTCATCACCCCGTGGCAGAACCCCACCGCCTGCCAGTGCGCGACCAGTTCGGCGGTGCGGTACACCACCTCGGAGAGCAGCGCGAGACAGGGGTTTTCCGCCGAAAGGAGCTCCGGGAAATGCTCGCGCAGGACGTAGTCGGCGAGGATGCGAAGCTGCTCTTCCTGCTTGCGGTGGAAGAACAGCTCGAACGACCCGAAGCGCACATGGCAGGGCGCGACGCGGGTCAGGACCGCTGAGGTTTCCGTGGTCTCGCGCACGACCGGCGCGTCGCTGCCCGTGATCGCCAGCGCCCGGGTCGTGGGGATGCCCAGGCCATGCATCGCTTCCGAACAGAGGTATTCGCGGATCGATGAGCGCAGCACGGCGCGTCCGTCGCCCATGCGCGAATAGGGCGTCCGGCCCGCGCCCTTCAGCTGCAGGTCCCAGCGGCGCCTGTCCGGCGCGCGGACTTCCCCGAGCAGGATGGCCCGTCCGTCGCCGAGCTGCGGGACGAAGGTCCCGAACTGGTGCCCGGCGTAGATGGCGGCGAGCGGATCCGCGCCGTGCGGCACACGGTTGCCGCTGAACGATTCGATGAACTCCCGCGTGGCGCCATACGCCGGGTCGAGCCCGATCAGTTCCGCGACAGCGGGATTGAACGCGACCAGGTAGGGATTGGGCAGGGGCGTCGGCTGCAGACGCGTATAGAAGGCGCCTGGCAGCCGGCCATACGTGTTGTCGAATTCGAAGGGACCGCCGTCCGCTCGCTGCCTGGGCAGGCTCAACGCGCCTCCTGCGAGCGGTCCCAGAGGTTGGGCATCACCGTGTTGTGGTAACCGGAAATGAATTCGCGCGGCGTGCCGCTGGCCGGGTCGAAGACATGCCGGCGCACGGCCCCGATGTTGGCCCCATAGACATGGATGCTGATCGAGGGGCGGTCGGCATAGGCATTGGACACCACGTGGATGTCGCCGATCGTCGGCGATACCCGGTCCACCCCGCCCGGTTCGATGCGATGCGTGCCGCTGGGCGTGAAAGGCCGGCCCGCCACGCAACCGGTGTACTCCTCGCAGAGCTCGGCGCCGCGCATCACCCCCACCAGGCCCCACACCGTGTGGTCGTGAACCGGCGTCTTCTGGCCCGGCCCCCAGACGAAGCTCACCACGGAAAACCGCTCGAGCGGGTCGCAGTGGAGCAGGTACTGGCGGTAGGACTGCGGCGACGGGGCCGCGAACTCGTCGGGCAGCCAGTCGTCGTTGAGGATGAGGTCCTTGAGCAGGGCCTCGCCCTTGGAAAGCATGTCCGGCTCGCTTGCGCCGTGAACGGCCACGAGGTTCGTCATGTCGAGGATGTAATGGCGCAGGCGGGCGATGTTTTTTTGCATGGTGGGGGCTATTGTGAGACCCGCTGGCTCCGCAACGCAAGCCTCAGCGCTGCAGCAGGGAGACAACGCCGGATCCGCCCGCGTGGAGCTGGTTCACCAGCGCTGCCCGCCTCTCCAGCACGGCGCGCTGGTTGATGTAGCCCTTGTCGGTGATCTCGCCGGCGTCGATGGAAGGCGGCTCATCGAGCACCAGCAGCCGCGCGGGCGCGGTTGAACTGCCGGTCGATTCGGCATGGAGTTTTTCGAGGGCTCCTTGCAGTCGCGACCGGATGCCCGCGGCATCGAGCCCCAGTGCATTTGCGGCCGCAGGGTTCACGAAGACCAGCGCGCCCATCTCCTCGCGGTCGTGGCCGGTGATCACCGCATCCTGCACCAGCGGGTCGCACGCGGCGATGAGCTTCACGCGCACCGCACCGACGTGGACCCAGGTGCCCGACATCAGCTTGAAATCCTCGGCCACGCGGCCGTCGAACGCGATTCCCCGGGCCGGATCGCCGGGATCCGCGAATCTCATCGCGTCGCCGATCCGGTAGAAACCTTCTTCATCGAACGCTTCCCGCGTGAGTTGTTCGCTGCGCCAGTAGCCCGGTGTGACGTTCGGGCCGCGCACGCGCACTTCGAGTTTGCCGCCCGAGGGCGCGAGCTTGAGTTCGGTGCCCGGCCCGGGATTGCCGACCACGCCCGCGCGCTCGATGTGGTAGTGCACGCAGGCGGCCATCGGCGAGGTTTCGGTGGAGCCCCAGGCGGAGAGCATCGAGAGTTTGCCGCCGTTTTCGGCGACGGCCAGCGCTTCGAGCCTTTCCCACAGGTTCTGCGGCAACGCTGCGCCCGCGTAAAAGATCACGTCGAGGTTGCGAAAGAAACTGCGCCGCAGTTCGGCATCCGCCTCGAGGAAGGGCAGCAGCAGGTCGAACCCGCGCGGCACGTTGAAGTACAGAGTCGGCGAAACCTCCCGCAGGTTTTTCACCGTGGTTTCCACCAGCCCCGGGGCGGGCTTGCCGCCGTCCACGTACAGCGTGCCGCCGTTCCTGAGCACCATGTTGAAGGTGGCGTTGCCGCCGAAAGTGTGGTTCCAGGGCAGCCATTCGCACAGCACCGGGGGCGTTTCCTCGACGAACGGCCAGAGCTGTGCCCAGCCCTGCTGGTTCGAGCACAGCATGCGGTGGGTGTTGATCACGCCCTTGGGCGTTCCGGTGGAGCCGGACGTGAACAGGATCTTGGCGACGGTATCCGGGCCGATCGCGGCGAAGGCCGAGTCGATGCGCGCGCCCGGGGTCGTGGCCAGCAGTGCCTCGATCCCGGTCGCTTTGGCCCCGACTGCCTCGAGGGCGGGCGCGAACTTCGCTGCATCCTGCGCAAACACGAGTCCGGGTTGCAGCAGGTCGAAGATCCCCTTCAGTTTTGCGTGGTCCTTTGACATCAGCGAGTAGGCCGGGGAGATCGGCGCGGCCGGGATGCCCGCATGCATCGCGCCCAGGGCGAGCAGCGCATGGTCAACGGAATTGTCCGAGAGGATGGCCACCGGGCGGGTGGCCGAGAGCCCGCGGCCGAGCAGCGCCTCGCCGATGCGCCGGGCGGCCTCCAGCGCCTCGGCGTAGGTGACCTTGCGCCACGTGCCGCCCGCGCGTTCCGCAAGGAACACACGCACCGGGGCGGTCCGGGCCCAGTGCACCAGCCATTCGCCGACTGCGCGCGGGTACGGCGCAAGCGCGTGCGGGGAGCGCAGGACCAGCGTCCCGTCGGCGCGCCTGTCCACGTCTACGCGCGCCGGGGCAAAGCGCAGGTCAGTGTGCAAGGCGCTCATGGGAGGGTCATTCCCTCTAAATTGTCAAACATTTATTTATAAACTCATTGACTGGGGCGGGTTCCAGGTCAGTTGCGTTGCCTCTTTTAAAAAAACAGTCCCCTGCACGATGCCGGGCCTAGCCGGCGCCGCGTCCTGCAAGGGCCTCGAAAGGCGCGCGCGCCTCTTCCTCCAGGACGGGCCCAAGCACCTCAATGCCCGCCGGCTCGAGCCGCAGGATGTCGCGGCAACTCACGCCGGGACGCGATGTGGTGGAATCACTGCGTCGCGACGTGGTGCCGGCGGTGCG
>JANNWA010000532.1:0-8907 GCA_031408275.1 Pseudomonadota bacterium | reverse complement strand
GACCAACCTGCAGCGGCAGGTGGTGGGCGGCATGCTGCGAGAATGGCAGAAGAAGCACCCCGGGCGCATCGAGTCGATCCTGCGCGCGTTGACTGACGTGCGCGCCTCGCACCTGATGGACCGCAAGATCTTCGATTTCGCGGGCCTCGCGCCCACCGGCGTGGCGGACGAGGAGGGCGACACCGCCTTCGACCCGGAAACCTTCCGGGAACCTAAGTTCGCCGACCTTGCCGAAGAGGCATGAGCGATAAATCCAGGGCGGGCACGGCCGCGCGCCGGTTCACGGCCGTTGCGCTGAGCTTGATTGCGCTCGCCGCCGGCTGCTCCAGCCTGCGCGGCGACTGGCGCACCGCGAGCCACGAGCCGATGGGTACCGCACCCGATCCGGCGACCGCGCGCGAGGCCGTCGTGCAGGTGTATGCGGCGCGCGCCTTCGGGTGGCGCGGGTGGTTCGGCGTCCACACCTGGGTGGCGGTAAAGCCGGCCGATGCCGGCGCCTACACCGTGTACGAAGTCATCGGCTGGCGCCTGCGCTACGGCGGGTCGGCGGTCGTGATCCACGAACGCGCGCCGGACGCGCGCTGGTTCGGGGCCGAGCCGGAACTGCTGGCCGACCGGCGCGGTGCGGCCGCCGAGGCGCTCATCGCGCGCGTCGACGCCGCGGCGCGCAGCTATCCCTGGGCCGGCGAATACACGGTCTGGCCGGGCCCGAACTCCAACACCTTCACGGCGTGGATCACGCGCGCCATTCCCGAGTTGCGCGTCGACCTGCCGCCCACCGCGATCGGCAAGGACTACAACGAGAAGCTCTTCGACGCCGCGCCCAGCGGCGGCGGGGGCCAGGCCAGCATCGCGGGATTGCTTGCGTTGACCGCCAGCGGCGTGGAAGGGCTGGAGCTCAACCTACTCGGCCTCACCTTCGGCCTAAACCCTTTCGACCCTGCGATCAAGCTGCCGCTCGTCGGGCGGATTGGCCCGACCCGTACGCCGGGGATTTGAGGCGCAGGCCCTCACCATCCCGTAGTCGCTATTGATCATTGCCGACCGGACAATCGAATAGCGCAGTTCCGCTATTGCTCGAACTTCGGGCTGATCAGGTTCTCGAACGAAAACACTTCGTCCCACTTCTCCGGCGTCAGCAGTTTGCGCTCCCTGACCACGATGTCGTAAAGCGGCTTTCCGGTTTCAAGGCCTTCGCGGGCGATCTCCGCGCACTGCTTGTAGCCAAGCGAGGGCTTGAGCACGGTCACGATGCCCAGGGAATGCAGGACCATGTCGCGTGTGTGCTCCGCGTTCGCAGTGATGCCGTCGATGCAGTTGACGCGCAGGCTGTTGACCGCGTTCTCCATGGTTGAGATCGACGTGAACAAGGCGAAGGTGATCACCGGCTCCATCACGTTCAGCTGCAACTGCCCGGCCGAGGCGGCGAGCGTCACCGTGAGGTCCAGACCGATCACCAGGAACCCGGTCTGGTTGACGACCTCCGGTATGACCGGGTTCACCTTGCCCGGCATGATCGAGCTGCCCGGCTGCATCTGCGGCAGGTTGATCTCGTTGAAGCCGCAGCGCGGGCCTGAGGCGAGCAGGCGAATGTCGTTGCAGATCTTGGTGAGCTTGGACGACGTGCGCTTCAGCACGCCCGAGAGCAGCACGTACGCGCCGGTGTCCGAGGTCGCCTCGATCAGGTCGCCGGCGAGGATGAACCTGGTTCCGGTGAGTTCGGAGAGGTACTTCGTCGCGAGCTCCGGGTAGCCCGGAGCGGCAGTCACCGTGGTGCCGATGGCAGTGGCGCCCAGGTTGATCTCGTGCAGGAACTGGCGAACCTCCGCGATCCGCTGCACTTCCTCGCCCAGGGTCGTGCCCCAGCCGTGGAACTCCTGGCCGAGCGACATCGGCACCGCATCCTGGAGGTGCGTGCGGCCCATTTTCAGGACCCGGTCGAATTCGCGGCCCTTGGCGAAGAACGCCTCCTGCAGCCTGCTCAGGGCCGTCATGTAGTTCGCGAGGCGCAATATCAACGCAAGCCGGAAAGCCGTCGGATAGACGTCGTTGGTCGATTGCCCGAAGTTGACGTGATCGTTGGGGTTGACGTACTGGTACTCGCCCTTCCTGTAGCCAAGCTGCTCGAGCGCGATATTGGCGATCACCTCGTTCGCGTTCATGTTGGTCGAGGTGCCCGCGCCACCCTGGATGAAATCGGTCACGAACTGGTCGCGCATCTCGCCGGCGATCAGCCGATCGCAAGCGGCGGCGATCGCATTGGCGATCTTCGCGTCCAGCACCCCGAGGTCGCGGTTGGCCAGTGCCGCGGCCTTTTTCACGTAGCCGAAGGCGATGACGAAATACGGCTCGGTCGACATCGGGATGCCGGTGATGTGGAAGTTCTCTTTCCCGCGCAATGTCTGCACGCCGTAATAGGCGCTGTCGGGCAGTTCCCTGGCGCCGAGGAAATCTCTTTCGATGCGAGTGGCCATCCTGTTTCTCCTTGGGTTGCGCATGGAGATGCTACGCTCACCCCCTCAGGGCGTCTTGGGCAGGGTCAGTCGGATCGAAAACCGCTCGTCCGGGATGGGCTCGCCGCTTCTTTCTGGAGAATCGAAAAATGTCGCGAAAATTCCTTGCCGCACTGGCCGCAACCATTCTCTTCATGCCCTGCGCCCTCGCGCAAACCTGGCCCGCCAAGCCCATCCGCTTCATCATGGCGTACCCGCCGGGCGGCAGTTCGGACATCCTCGCGCGCCCGATCGCGAACGAACTGACCAGGACCCTCGGCCAACCGGTGCTGTTCGATTACAAGCCGGGCGCCGGTTCGAGCATAGGCGCCGATGCCATAGCCAAATCGGCGCCGGACGGATACACCATCGGAATGCTGCTCTCGGCGCACGCGGTCAACGCGTCACTGATGTCGAAGCTGCCCTACGACACCGTCAAGGACTTCACGTCGATCACGCTCGCCGCGACGCTGCCCCTGGTTGTGGTGGTGAATTCCCAGGCGCAGATCCAGACGCTGCAGGACCTGATCAGCGCGGCAAAGGCGAACCCCGGCAAGCTCAATTACGGCTCGCCCGGTCCGAGCATCTTCCTGGCGGTCGAACTGTTCAAGGCGGCGGCCGGCATCGACGTGACGCACGTTCCCTACAAAGGCAGCGGGCCGGTGGTCACGGCTTTGCTGGGCAGGGAAGTGGACATCGTGTTCGACAGCATTTCGTCCTCGCTGGCGCAGATCCAGGGCGGCAAGTTCCGCGCGCTGGCGGTCACCACCGCGAAGCGCTCGCACGTGGTGCCGCAGGTGCCGACGGTCCAGGAAGCCGCGCTGCCGGGGTTCGAAGCCTCGCTGTGGTACGCGATATTCGCCCCCGCCGGAACTCCGAGCGCGATCGTGCAGAGGCTCAACGCCGAGGTCGTCAAAGCGATGGCCCAGCCCAAGTCGAAGGAGGCGATCGAAGGCTTCGGTTACCAGATCGTCGGATCCACGCCGGAACACATGGACGCCTACCTGAAGAGCGAAGTCGAGCGCTGGGCCAAGGTGGTGAAGGATTCCGGGGCGAAGGTCAATTGAACGCCTGATCCGCGCCGGCGACTCAATTGCAACAGGCTTGCCTGAACAATCCAATGCGCTTCAACGAATCTTCCGGTAGAGGCCGCAGGCGCCTATTCGATCTTCCAAGTAAATTGCCAAGGCGGCCATCCGGTCAAATTGCCGCCATCGAGGGAGTTGCTACAACTCGATCATCGTTTTGAACCCGCCCCAGAACATGCGCTTTCCATCGAAGGGCATCTTTCCGGGGCTCATCATCTTCGCCAGCCGCGGATCCTTCATCACAGTCGCCATCACCCGATCGCGATGCGCACGCGATTTGTACACGATGTAGGAAAAGATCACCGTCTCGCCGGGTTTGAGTTTGACGCTTTGCGGAAACGAAGTGTGCTTGCCGGGCTTGACGTCGTCGGCCGCGCACTCGACGTATTCCAGCGCGCCGTGCTCACGCCATACCTTGCCCGCGGTTCTCGCCATCCGCTTGTAGGCGGCGAGGTTCTTCTTCGGAACGGGTAACACGAATCCATCGACGTATCGCATGATCTACTCCTCGAAAAGGTTGATGAACGCAGAGGCTTGGACGCCATTATGCCGAAAGCAAAGCGCGCATTTCAGTCATACCTCCCCAAACGCAGCACGGTGGCTCCCGGTTTCACGTGCGCAAGCGACGGCATCACCATGACGCAGTCGTCATAGGGCGTCTTCCAAACCGTGTCGCCGTCCGTGGCGACCACGGTTCCGGCCTTCGAGACGACCTCCAGTCCCTTGAACAGGTATGGGAATTTCAGGTTCACGCTTTTTGCAACCACTGGCTCCGTGACGCGCACGATTCGCTGTACCGCAGGCGGTGCAAGGCGGGTATGGGAATTGCAAACCGATGCAGTGACCGCCCCGGTTGCAGCCAGGAACCGGAACATGGTGTCCACGGCGACGTCGGCGGCGTTTTTTTCCCAGTGCTGGCCGCATTCGATCAGCACCGCCGTCCTCGGGCTGGCCGGGTCATTGAAGGCGCCGCGCTCGATCATGCGCAACCCGGCCGGGTGGCCGGTGTCGATCAGCAGGTCGGCGGGAGTGCCGATGCGGCGCGCATAGGTGGCACTCTTCTCGCTCCTCGCGCACACCATGATCGGCCGGCAGGGTTCGTGCATGGAATGCAGGTCGAGCAGGTAATCGGCGGCGTCGACGAAGGGCTGCAGCTGCCGGGCGCGGCGCAGTTCGGCGGAATCGCGCGACCCGAACAGCGCGTCATCGGCCCAGACGCGGTTGTAATCCTCGTCGATGTAGCGGGAGCGGTCCGGATCGTCGAAGTCGAAGCGCGCATAGGCGGCCACGTTGGCGAAAGCAAGCGTCAGCTTGCCCTGCACCGGTTCGATCTTTGCGTCGAACAAGAGCTTCAGGGCGATGGCACCGCAGAATTCATTGCCGTGCGTCAGCGCCTGGACCATGACATTGGGCCCGGGCCTGCCCGAATCGAATACATGGACGTAGTCAACACCGCTGTTGCCCGTCTTCCAGGGCGCGATGTCGGGAGGAGATATCTCGATCGGATGATGTTTGGTCATGGTTTCCCTATGTAAATCGCAATTTCCTTCAGCAATTCAGCGAGCGAACTGCGCAACGCCTGAAAGCCCTGGTTCCGCTGCAAGGTGCTTTCGTCCATGTAGAGCCGCTTGCTGATCTCGATCTGCAGGCTGTGCCGTCCCGCCCCGGGATTGGAGTACGCACGCACCAGTTCCACTCCCTTGTAGGGATCGTTCACCTTGACGTGGTAGCCCTTCGACGCCAGCACGGCACGCACGAATTCGGTGAAGGCCGGATCGCAGCTCGTGCCGTCCCGGTCGCCGAGCACGAAATCGGCGCGCACGCTGCCCTCGCGATCCTCGCTCTGCCTGCCGGCCACGGAGCGCATTGAATGACAGTTGATGTGATACACCTTGCCGAATCTTGCGTGTGTTTCCTGCAACAGCTTCTGAATCGCGAAATGATAGGGCGCATGAAATCGCTCGATTCGCCGGCTGATGGCTTGCGGTGCCAGCTTGCGCGCGTAAATCGGCCGGCCGTCTTCCAGCGTGCGCCAGATCAGGGCCTTGCCGACTTTCGCCTTGCCGCTCGGCCGGTATTCCCCCGGCCAGGCCCCTTCGATCAGCTCCAGGTCGACATCGCCGGCATGGCGGTTCGGGTCCAGGTAGGTGCGCGGCCAGAGGGCGGCGAGCAACGGCGCACCGATTTCCGGCGCGCCCGCGTAGAGCTCGTCCACGTAGCAGTCCTCGCCCTCGCGGAGCTCGGCTTCGCTGACCGTGGCCCCAAAATCGTCCGGAAAGGCATGGCCCGAATGCGGTGAGTCGAGGACCAGCGGAATGGCCGCGCGCGCCGGCCCGCGAATTTCAATCGGCGCTGTCATTCAGGTGGCAGGCGGAGAGGCGGCCGGGACCTATTTCACGCAGCGCCGGCGCCTCGCGCGCACAGCGTTCGGTCGCGCGGAGGCAGCGCGGATGGAAATGGCAGCCCGGGGGCGGCGCGAGCGGCGACGGAATCTCGCCCTTGATAGGCGCGAACTCGCGCCGCTTGCGCTCGAGGCGCGGCACCTCGGCGAGCAGCGCCTGGGTGTAGGGATGGTTCGGCGCGGCAAACAGCTCGGCCGCCGGCGCGCTCTCCACCACGCGGCCGAGGTACATCACCACCACCCGCTGTGCGAGGTGGCGCACCACGCCCAGGTCGTGGCTGATGAACAAGTAGGTGAGCCCGAGCTTCTCGCGCAGGTCCATGAACAGGTTCAACACCTGCGCCTGGATCGAGACATCGAGCGCGGCCACCGCCTCGTCGCAGACCAGGAAGTCGGGCTTCATGGCCAGGGCGCGCGCGATGCCGATGCGCGCCCGCTGTCCGCCGGAGAACTGGTGCGGATAGCGCCGGCTGTAGGACGGGTCAAGCCCGACCTGTAGCAGCAATTCGCTTACATAGGCCTGGATTGCGGATTTTGAAACAAAGCCGTGAACCACCGGAGCCTCGCCCACGATGTCCTCCACCCGCATGCGCGGATTCAGGGAGGCGAATGGATCCTGGAAAATCATCTGCGGCCGCTGCGTTCCGGCGGGGTGCTTGCCCTTGTAGAGCACCTGCCCTTCGCTCGGCTCGATGAGGCCGCAGGCGAGCCGGCCGACCGTGGACTTGCCGCAGCCCGATTCGCCGACGAGGCCCACCACTTCTCCCGCGGCGACCGAGAAACTCACGCGATCCACGGCATGCACGGTGTGTTCCGGCACCTCCGCGCCCAGTTTGCGCGCGAGCCTCTCCACGACGTCGAGCCGTTTGCTGAAGCGCTTGGAAACGTCGGCGAGCTCTAGCACAGGGGATGGCGGCAGCGAACGCCGTTGTTGATTTCCGGCATGGCGGAACACTGCGCATCGGCGTGACTGCAGCGTTCGCGGAAGGAACAGCCCGCGGCAAGGCGCGCGAGAGACGGCGTCATGCCGGGAATCTGGCGCAGGCGCGCATGGCCGACGTTGTTGGCGGGCACCGAATCAAGGAGGCCGCGCGTGTAGGGGTGGCGCGGCGCATGCAGCACCTCCTCGGTGCTCCCGCTCTCGACGATGCGCCCCGCATACATCACCGCAACCCGGTCGGCGAGTCCCGCCACCACCGACAGGTCGTGCGTAATCCAGACCAGCGCGGCGCCGGTTTCGCGCACCAGGCGCTGCATCTCATAGAGGATCTGGCCCTGCACGGTCACGTCGAGCGCGGTGGTCGGCTCGTCGGCGATGATCAGCGCCGGACGGTGCAGCAGCGCGATCGCGATTGCCACGCGCTGGCGCATGCCGCCGGAGAATTCGTGCGGATACTGTTTCAGCCTGCGCTCCGGGGAAGCAATGCCCACCCGTTCCAGGTTTTCCAGGCATATTTTTCTTGCTCTTGCACGGTCAAAAGGCTCATGCGCAAACACCGTTTCCATCATCTGGGTCTCGATCGACAGCACCGGGTTGAGCGTCATCATCGGGTCCTGGAAAATCATCGCGATGCGCTTGCCGCGCAGCGCCCGCATTTCCTCCTCCGGCAGGCCGACGAGCTCCCGTCCGTCGAAGCGCACGCTGCCCGACGCGATCCGCCCCGGCGGATCCACCAGGCCGATGACCGAATAGCCGAGGACGGACTTGCCCGACCCGGATTCACCGACGATGCCGAGCACTTGCCCGGCGTCGACTTGCAGTGAAACGCCGTTCACCGCGCGCAGCACGCCGTCGCGCGTGGCGAATTCGGTGACCAGGTCGTCGAGCTCGAGCACGGGTTCAGACACGGGAGAGCCGCGGATTGAGCTGGTCGCGCAACTGGTCGCCGACCAGGTTGATGGCGAGGATCGTAAGCAGCAGCGCCACCCCCGGATACATGCTGATCCAGTACTTGCCCGAGAGCAGGTACTCGTAGCCGTTGGCGATCAGCAGACCCAGCGACGGCTCCGTGGTCGGCAGGCCCAGGCCGAGGAACGAGAGCGTCGCCTCCAGCGCGATGGCATGCGCAACCTGCACCGTGCCCACGACGATCAGCGGCGGCAGGGCATTGGGCAGCAGGTGCCGGAGCACGATGCGCGCGCGGCTCAGCCCGAGGCCGCGCGCCGCTTCCATGTATTCCTTGCCGCGCTCCACCAGCGCCGCCGAACGCGCGGTGCGGGCGTAGTAGGCCCATTGCACGCACACCAGCGCGAAGATGATCTTGTCCACGCCCTTGCCCAGCACCGCGATCAGGATCAGCGCCACGAGGATCGCGGGAAATCCGAGCTGGATATCGACAATGCGCATCAGGATGCTCTCGAAGCGACCGCCAACGTAGGCGGCCAGCACGCCGAGCAGGCCGCCCAGCGTGAGAGCGATCACGCCGCTGCACACGCCAACCACGAGCGATACGCGCAGGCCATAGAAAATCGCCGACAGCATGTCCCGTCCCTGCCCGTCCGTGCCCAGCAGGTACTTGCCGCCGGGTTCCAGGCGCGCATCCATGAGATCGAGCTTGCCGAGGTCGTAAGGATTCTGCGGCGAGATCCAGGGCGCGAGAATCGCGATCGCCATGACAGCGCCGAGCAGGACCAACCCGAACAATGCAAGGCGGGATGCGCAAAAGTCGGCGACAAACCGGCTGAAGGGCGTCTCGTGATCGATCGCGCCCGCGAGTCGGCTCATCTAGCCTCCGCGATGCGCACGCGCGGGTCGAGCGCCGAATAGATGAGATCCACCACCAGGTTGATCATGATGAACATGAACACCACCACCAGCAGGTAGGCCACCACCACCGGGCGGTCGAGCTGGAAGATCGAGTCGATCACCAGCTTGCCCATCCCCGGCCAGGCGAATATCGATTCGGTGACGATGGCGAAGGCGATC
>JANNWA010000531.1:0-2893 GCA_031408275.1 Pseudomonadota bacterium | reverse complement strand
GCCCCGGATGCGCCTCGGAGAAACGAACTCCGTCGTCCAGGCCGGCGCGGGCGTGCGCGCCGAGACCGCAGCGCCCGCGAGCAGTCGTTCGATCGCTTCCACCCGGGAAAACCCGGCAAAAACCCTGATCTGGTCCGCGTGGGCCTCAAACCCGGTGCGATTGAGCAGATGCCGGGCGGCTTCCTCGCCCAGCGGTACCGGCGCGGCCGCCGCACTGCCTGCGCCCGATATCAGCACGGCAAGGAGTGACGCGACAGTCCCGGCGATCCAGCGCATGGTCCCGTTCATGGGCGGCGGTCGAACTCGCGATTGGTGTTGCGCATTTCCCGGCGGATGTGTTCGCGTTGCTCGGGCGAGAGGCGCTGCCACTCGGCGTAGCGCCGCGCGCGCTCCTCACCTGCGGGATCGGCCCGGCGCGGATCCTGGTGCTGGCGCTGCAGGTCTTCGCGCAGGCGCTGGCGGTCCTCTCCGGACATGCGCCCGCCGCCCCCGTCCTGCCGCCGGCCCTGCTGGGGATCAGCAGGCGGCTGTGCGAAAGCAGCCCCCGCGGCCGCAGCCACGAGCAGCGCCAGCACGATCCGGACTACCAGGCCCATCGGCTTTTCCGCATTGCATTCCCCAGTGCCGAAATAGTACGCGACCGCCGGCCGGGCATCGCGCCCTCCGGACCGGGATTTGTAACAATTCGTGACCGCGAGGGTGCCCCCGCTACACCCTGTTACTCCGATGCGCGTCGTACCGCAGGCAAACGCGACGATTCCCCTATACCATTTGCCGCTATGGCCGAGCTCAAGACACGAATCCTGGTGGTCGACGACGACCAGCGCCTGCGCGACATGCTGACCCGCTACCTGGGCGAACAGGGTTTCGAGGTGCGCGCGGCGGGCGACGCACCTGCCATGGACACGCAGCTCTCCCGCGACCGCTATGACCTGATCGTGCTGGACCTCATGATGCCCGGCGAGGACGGGCTGTCGATCTGCCGGCGCCTGCGCGCGCAGAACGCGCCCCCGGCCATCATCATGCTCACCGCCAAGGGTGATGACGTCGACCGCATCGTCGGCCTCGAAATGGGCGCCGACGACTACCTGCCCAAGCCCTTCAACCCGCGCGAACTCGTGGCGCGGATCAACGCCGTGCTGCGCAGGAAGGCCGCGTCCGGCCCGCCGGGATCGCCAGTAGCAGGGGACGAGACCCTTAAATTCGGGCAATTCGAGCTCAACCTGGGCAATCGCTCGCTGGTGCGCGGCGGCAAGGACGTCCCGCTCACGACCGGCGAGTTTTCGGTGCTGAAGGTGCTCGCGCAGAACCCGAAGACGCCGCTCTCGCGCGACAAGCTCATGGAACTCGCGCGCGGCCGCGAATACGAGGTGTTCGACCGCTCGATCGACGTGCAGATTTCGCGCCTGAGGAAACTGGTCGAGGACGACCCGGCCCACCCCCGCTTCATCCAGACGGTCTGGGGCTTCGGGTACGTGTTCGTCCCGGACGGCAATTTGAAGTGACCGGGACGGGTACCGAGCGCAGGGCGGGCCGTTCGTACTCCTGGCGGCCGGATTCGCTGCTCGCGCGCTCGTTTCTGCTGATCGCTTTGTTGCTGCTCCTGTCGCTCGGCGGCTGGTTCCAGATCTACCGTACCTACCAGCGCGAGCCGATCGCCCGCGAGATCGCGCGGCAGACAGTCACCATCGTCAACCTCACCCGCGCGGCGATCGTGAACGCCGACCCGCGCCTGCGTGGCGAGTTGCTGCTCGACCTCAACGAGACCGAGGGCATCCGCGTGTTCGTCAGGAACCCGGACGAGCGGCTCGAGCCGGTGCCCGGCGAGCCGATGCTCGACATGATCGGCGAGCGCATCCGGCTGAGCCTCGGTCCGCGCACGCGCCTGGCCTTTGCGCGCAACGGCGTGGAGGGCTACTGGGTCGGCTTCAACATCGACGAGGACGAGTTCTGGGTCAAGCTCGAGAGGGAAAGGCTGGAGCCCGATTTCGCCACCCAGTGGATCGGCTGGGGCCTGTTCGCGCTGCTGCTGTCGCTGGCCGGCGCCTGGTTGATCGCCTCGCGCATCAGCCGGCCGCTGGCCGCGCTGACCCACGCAGCGCAGCAGGTCGGCAAGGGCGAGCACGCCGACCCCGCGCCCGAGACCGGTCCCGCGGAGATTCGCGCGCTGGCCGCCGCGTTCAACCAGATGTCCAGCGACTTGGAGCGGCTGGAGCGCGACCGCGCGATGGTCCTGGCCGGCATCTCGCACGACCTGCGCACGCCACTCGCGCGCCTGCGCCTGGGGCTGGAGTTGATCGGGGGCGACCGCAACATGAGCGAAGGCCTGGCCGCCGACATCGACGAGATGGACAAGATCATCGGGCAGTTCCTCGACTTCGCCAAAGGCGGGAACGAGGCCGGGACCGATACGGAACTCGACCTGCTCCTCGACGGGATCTGCGAGCACTACGCCAAGCTCGGCCGGGCCCTGGTGCGCGGCACGCCTTCCGCGATCCGCATGCCGCTGGCGCAGATGGCCATCCGCCGCGCGGTCTCCAACCTCATCGACAACGCGCTGCGTTATTCCAGCGCGCCGATCGAGATCGAGGCGCGGCAGGAGGGCGCATGGGCGGTGATCGAAGTGCGCGACCGCGGCCCCGGCATCCCCGAGGCCGAGGTTGAACGCATGAAGCGCCCCTTCACCCGCCTCGAGGCCGCGCGCAGCGACGCCGGCGGCTCGGGCCTGGGCCTTGCGATCGTCGATCGCGTGGCCCGCATGCACGGCGGCCGGCTGGACCTCCTTCCGCGCGAGGGCGGCGGACTGGCCGCCTCCCTCAGGCTGCCGCTGCGCGGCGCGGCGGAAAAGCCCACCGCTTGACTGAATCCAGAATCAGGCCGTGACCGACCTCGC
>JANNWA010000530.1:0-2235 GCA_031408275.1 Pseudomonadota bacterium | reverse complement strand
GAAGCCATCCAGATGCTGGCCGAGCGTCATCCCACTGCAAGGCAGGTTGGCTGAACTGAGCGGCTGATGCGCCTATCCCGCCTCGCTTGCTGGTTCCTTCTGCTCGGTGCGGCATCGGTGCACGCGGCCGAAGACCTGACCGTGGAGGCGACACGCAAAGGCCCGTACGTCGAAGTTCGCGCCCGCGCTACGATCGACGCACCGCTCTCGGTCATCTGGACCACGCTGACCGACTACGAACGCCTGCCGGAGTTCGTCTCGAGCATGAAGAGAAGCCGTGTGACAAGCCGCAACGGATCGACAGCGATCATAGAGCAGGCGGGCGAGGCGCGCTTCCTGATGTTCACCTTTCCCATAGACGTGACCCTCGAGGCCATAGAGTATCCGCCTTCGTCGATCCGGGTGAGGGCGCTGTCCGGGACGCTGCGCCATCTCGAGGGAGGCTATGACGTGGAGCCACACCCCGAAAGCGCGAAGTTCATTTTGCGCTGGACGGGAACGATTGCGCCGGATTTCTCCCTGCCCCCGCTGTTTGGCGAGGTGGTCATGCGGATGAGTGTCGAGGAGCAGTTCACGGCCATGGTCGGTGAGATCGAGCGTCGCGAGGCGATGCGGCGTAGCGGCGAAAAGGACGTGCGCAGGAAGTAATGGCGACCCCGGGTACAAACTTCTCTCGCGTACTTGCCCTGCTCCTGCTGCTCGCAGCCGCGGGCGGGTGCGCCACGCTCGACCCGATCCAGGGCGAGCGGTTCGCCGAGGATTCGCAGGTGCGCGACTGCGCTGAGTGGTATGGCGCGCTCGACTCGGTAGTGTCGGCTGCCGGGGTGCGCGATGCGCATGGTGCGCCGGTGGCGGGCTTCCCGTACCTGCGTGTTGACCGGTTCGCGGCGTCGCTCGCCGCGGAGGCGCGCAAGAGCGCCGCCGCGCTGCATGCCCTGGTGGACATGATGCTGGCGCTCGACCAGCAGGCGCGCAGCCATGAGATCGCCAACCTTTCCGCGGAGAGCCTGAAGGCGCTTTGGGAGGACCGGGGCGAACCGGACGCATCCGCGGCGGTACGTGAAACCCGCGAATGCGGACGTCGGCTGCGCGATTTCGACCTCGAAAGGCCGGGCGCGGGTGAAGCGCTGCTCTCCCGGCTGACGGTGCCCGACGACTACGTGACTGGCTACCGTGTTGCCGGGCTCTATGCGCTTTCCAGAATCCCTTTTTCGGCCGGCGTGAGAAAGCACCTTGCACAAACGCGGGCGGCATTTGCACGCGATCTTGCTGCGACCGCGCAAGGTGACGTAGTGCGCTACTCGCCCCGGTCCAGGCCGCGCTTTTCCAGTGCCGCGGTGCTGGAAATCCTCGAGCGCGCCGCGGCGAACCCGCTGCGCGTGCCGGATCCTTCCGACGACGACCTCGACGCGCTTTTCGCGCTCTACGCACCGAGCTTCGAGGTTGAGACGACCGGGGACCACGACCGTCCCGGCGCGCTGCGCTGGCGCTGGGGCGCGCTGCCTGAAGTCGAGGCCGCCGACCTGGCCGTATACCGCCATGCGGCGTACACGCGCTATCGCGGGGTCAACCTCCTGCAGCTCGTCTACACGATGTGGTTTCCGGAGCGGCCGGCGCAGTCGTCCACCGACCTCCTGGCCGGCCCGCTCGACGGCGTCGTGTTCCGGGTCACGCTGTCGCCGGCCGGCACACCGCTGGTGTATGACACCATCCATCCATGCGGCTGTTACCACATGTTCTTCACGACCCCGCGCGCCGTGCCGGCCCCGGCGCCGGACGATGAGCCCGAATGGGCGCACGTGCCGCAGTCGCTGGGCAACATCGCCCACGAAGACCGGCTCGTGGTGCGCGTCGCGTCGCGCACGCACTACGTCGAGCGGGTCTACGCCGACCGGACCGACAGCCTTGCGCGCTACGACCTGCGCCCGTACGACGATCTGCGCTCCTTGCCGCTCATGCCGGGCGGGCAGCGGAGCATCTTTGGGCCGGACGGCATCGTGCCCGGCACGGAGCGCGGCGAGCGGTTCCTGTTCTGGCCGATGGGCATCGCCAACGCCGGCGCGATGCGGCAATGGGGCCGGCATGCGACGGCTTTCATCGGCCGCCGGCACTTCGACGATCCCGACCTGATCGAACGCCGCTTCGACCTGATCGAACCTGCCGCCGCGTCGCCGCGCTGATCGCCAGGCTTGCTAGCGCAACAGCGTCAGCATCTGGTTGGGCAACTGGTTGGCC
>JANNWA010000529.1:0-5881 GCA_031408275.1 Pseudomonadota bacterium | reverse complement strand
CCTGGTGGGCGAGTTGCGCGCGGACGCGGACCTCGTTACGGCGGAGGGGCGTTCCAAGTTCCTCACCGAGGCCAAGCCCCATCTCCAGAAGATTGCGGCGCCCGGATTGAAGCTGCAGTTGCTCAAGCAGGTGGCGGAACTCGGGCGGGTCTCGCAGGACGAAGCCGAGCGGCTCATGGAACTGCGCAGCCCCGGCGAGCGGACCTACAAGCGCTTCGCGCCGGCGCGGGCAGCTACACCCCTGATCACCTCCCAGGAGCAGAACCTCCTGCGATGCGTGCTCGCCTGGCCAAAGCTGGCGGGGGAGATGAATCCCGACCTGCTGGACGAGCGCCTTCCGGAAACCGCCGCGCTCCGGACCATCGCCGGGTGGATCGAGGACGAGGGTGAACTGAGCGAGGCCATGCTGATCGAGCGCATGCAGGGCTCCGAGCACGAGACGGTCGTATTTCGGGCGCAGGCCTCCATGCTCGAGCACGGGCCGAACGAGGCGTCGGCCGAGCCGGAGTTCCGCCAAATCCTCCTGTCCCTGCACATCAAGCGGGTGAACGAGGAAATCGAGACCCTCAAGCGGGACGCAGCGACCCGGCCGGAGCTGGGGGCGGAGCTGGCCCGGCGGACCAAGGAGCTTGCGGCGCTCAAGAGCCAGAGGATGTAGAGGGACGCTCTGCTATAATCGAGGGTTCCCCTTCCCGATAAGCCGCTTGCCCGTGTCCGGCGGGTCGTGGCCGGGATTTCAGCGCGAGGCAGGAATGGCCAAAGACAAGCGTAAACCGGCAGCGAAGAAAGCAGCCCCCGCTAAGAAAAAAGTCAAACCAGTCAAGGTGTTGAAGGCCAAAAAGCCGCTCAAGGCCAAGGCGCCGAAGCCGGTCGCGCGCCGTCCCGCGACAAAAAAACAGTCTTCGGTTTCCAAAGCGGTGGCAAAGAAGAAGGCGGCCAAGCTGCCGAAGAAGCCGGTGCCAAAGCTGGTAGCGAAGCACGTGGTGAAAAAGCTGCCCGCGGCGGCGGTCGCCAAGGGCCAGAAGGGCATGAAGCCCCTGGCTGCCGGGAAAGCGCCGGCCGCAAAGGAACCGCTGAAAGCCGGGAAGAAAGGACAGCCCGCGTTGCCGGTCCAGCCCCAGCCGGCTGCCGGCAAGGCCGGCGCCAAACCCACGATCAAGAGCGCCAAGGTTGCGCTTGAACTGCTCGAGGCCAAGGTCAACAGCCTGAAGGCCGGCAAGGGCCGGCCCGGGCGCAAGGGCCGCAAGGAAAGCTTCCTCGCCAACTCGCCGGAGCTTCCCAAGGAGGATGCGGAAACGCGCCGCATGCGCCTGCGCAACCTCATCAAGCTCGGCAAGGAGCGCGGCTTCCTGACATACGCGGAAGTGAACGATCACCTGCCGGACGACCTCGTCGATGCCGAGCAGATCGAGTCGATCATCACCACCTTCGGCGACATGGGCATCCAGGTCTTCGACCAGGCGCCCGACCAGGAAACGCTGCTGATCAACGAGGCGGCCCCGGTCGCCACGACGGACGACGACGTAGAGGAACAGGCGGAAGCCGCGCTGTCCACGGTGGACTCCGAATTCGGCCGCACCACCGATCCCGTGCGCATGTAC
Source organism: Pseudomonadota bacterium (assembly GCA_031408275.1). Classification (GTDB taxonomy): domain Bacteria; phylum Pseudomonadota; class Gammaproteobacteria; order Burkholderiales; family SG8-39; genus SZAS-79. The sequence continues at coordinate 4,280 of JANNWA010000529.1, read as the reverse complement.
ATGCGCGAAATGGGCTCGGTGGAACTCCTCACTCGCGAGGGCGAGATCGAGATCGCCAAGCGCATCGAGGAAGGCCTGAAGCACATGATCCAGGCGATCTCCGCCTGCCCGACGACGGTGCAGGACATCCTCGACCTGGCGGCGAAGGTCGAGAAGGACGAGATGCGCATCGACGAAGTCGTCGATGGCCTCATCGACCCGAACGCCAAGGACGACTTCGACCCGAAAAAGGTCGAAGCCGCGGTCGAGGACGAAGAAAAGGACGTCAGCGAGGAAGAGGCCGATGCGGACGACGACGGCGCGATCGCCGCCGCCAACCTGCTGCAGCTGAAGACCGACGCGCTGGAGAAGTTCGCGCGCATCCGCCGCCTGTACGAGAAGATGAAGAAGGCGCTGGAGGCCAAGGGCTCCAAGGACAAGGACTACCTCAACGCCCGCGACAAGATCTCCAACGAACTGATGGCGATCCGTTTCACGGCGCGCACGGTCGAAAGGCTGTGCGACAGCCTGCGCCGCCTGGTCGAGCAGATCCGCTCGCACGAGCGCGAAATCCTCGACATCTGCGTGCGCAAGGCCGGCATGCCGCGCCAGCATTTCATCAAGGTGTTCCCCGGCAACGAAGGCTCGCGCCGCTGGCTGACTGCCGAGATCAACGGCAGCCACTCGTGGAGCACGGGGCTCATCCGGCTCGAGCCGTCGGTGCTCGAGCTGCTCGGCAAGATGGTCGCCGTGCAGCAGAAGATTGGGATTTCCTTGAAGGAGCTGAAGGAGATCAACAAGCAGATGTCCACCGGCGAGGCCAAGGCCCGCCGCGCCAAGAGGGAGATGACCGAGGCCAACCTGCGCCTGGTGATTTCGATCGCGAAGAAGTACACCAACCGCGGCCTGCAGTTCCTCGACCTGATCCAGGAAGGCAACATCGGCCTCATGAAGGCGGTGGACAAGTTCGAGTACCGGCGCGGCTACAAGTTTTCCACCTATGCCACCTGGTGGATCCGCCAGGCGATCACGCGCTCGATCGCCGACCAGGCCCGCACGATCCGCATCCCGGTGCACATGATCGAGACGATCAACAAGATGAACCGGATCAGCCGCCAGATACTGCAGGAAACCGGCTCGGAGCCGGATCCCGCCACCCTGGCCACGCGCATGGAGATGCCCGAGGAGAAGATCCGCAAGATCCTCAAGATCTCCAAGGAGCCGATCTCGATGGAAACGCCCATTGGAGATGACGACGACTCGCACCTCGGGGATTTCATCGAGGATCAGTCGACGATGGCGCCCTCGGATGCGGCCACGTACTCGAGCCTGCGCGACGCGACCAAGGAAGTGCTTGATACGCTCACGCCGCGCGAGGCCAAGGTGCTGCGCATGCGCTTTGGCATCGAGATGTCCACCGACCATACGCTTGAGGAGGTGGGCAAGCAGTTCGACGTGACGCGCGAGCGCATCCGCCAGATCGAGGCCAAGGCGCTCCGCAAGCTTCGCCACCCCTCGCGGTCCGAACGCTTGAAGAGTTTCCTCGACCAGGAAGGCTGATCGCAGGCCGGATGAAGGCACGGCGGGCCGCCTCGATGCATTTCGGGCGGCCCGTTACATTTCGGGAGCTTGGATGAAAGTCGTCGAATACTATTTTTCCCCGGTGTCCCCGTGGACCTACCTCGGCCACGCCCGCCTTGGCGAGATCGCCGCCCGGCACGGCGCGTCGATCGACGCAAAGCCCGTCGACTACGGCGTGATCTTCCCTGTGTCCGGGGGATTGCCGCTCGGCAAGCGCGCGCCGCAACGCCAGGCCTATCGCCTCGCGGAGCTCGCGCGGTGGCGCGACCATCTCGGGTTGCCGCTTACCATCCAGCCGAAATTCTTTCCGGTGGACGGGACGCAGGCGGCGCACCTGATCTGTGGCGCTCCGCAAGCAAAGCGCATGGACGTCGCCCTTGACCTGCTCGCGGCTGTCTGGGTTCGCGAGGAAAACATCTCCGAAGCCGGATCGCTTGCGGCGATAGCCGCGCGCCACGGCATCGCGGACGCCGCGTTGACGATCGAAAATGGCAAGGCCATCTACGCCGCGAACACGCAGGAAGCGCTTGCGCGCAACGTGTTCGGCGCCCCGACCTACGTGTACAACGACGAACTGTTCTGGGGCCAGGACCGGCTCGATTTTCTCGAGCGCGCGCTGGCGCGGTCGTAAGGTTGGGGTTCGGGAAAATCAGATGAGCACAACGGGGCGTTCGTTCAGGTTGACCGAGATCGGTCGCGCGGTCAGCGACGGAAACGACCTGTCGGTTCCGGCGGATTACAGGCGCATCCTCGGCCTTGTCGTATCCGATACGCACTTCGACGTGATCCGCGGCGCGCTGCTTCGCTATCCCGACAAGCTCATCGCCGAGTGGGTCGAGGAGTTGCAGGAGATCGGCTATCTCGAGGCTGTCCCGAGCGAGGCCGACTTCGACCTGGATTTCACCAAGTTCTTTGCCCAACCGGCGGCGCAGGCAAAGGTGACGGGCGAAGACGCCAAGCGCATCCAGACCGAGGCGAAGTCGGCCGAGGCGCTCCTGGCGCGTTCGGGCGCGTGGATCGCCGAGGATCGCCTCAAGAACCGGCCGGCCGCGCCCAAGCCGATGGCTGAAACGACAGCCCTCATCGTGGAGGACGACCCGGACCAGCTCGCGCTGGCGGACCTGCGCGTCTCGATGGCGGGCTACCGGGTGCGCGTCGCGAGCAGCGCAAGGGAACTGCTCGACGACCTTCGCATCCAGCCGCTTCCCGACATCCTGTTGCTCGACGTGATGTTGCCCGACGGCAACGGGTTCGACATCCTGGCCAAGCTGCGCAAGCATCCGAAGTTTGCCCTGCTCCCGGTGGCGATGCTCACCGCGAAGGACGATCCGCAGGAGATTGCCAAGGGTCTCGCGCTCGGTGCGGACGCGTACGTCACCAAGCCTTACAGCAAGAGCATTCTTGCGGACACCATCGGGCGCGTCCTGAAGGTGAAGTAGGGCGGGCAACCTGCAATAATTCCACTCGGGGGCCGTTAGCTCATTCGGTTAGAGCAGAGGACTCATAATCCTTTGGTGGTTGGTTCGAATCCAACACGGCCCACCAATAGCTCCTCGCACAACGGTTTTTTCCGGTTCAGGCATGCAATCTGCCCTGGAAGCCGCTCCCACTGCGGACTTCTTTATATAAATCTTATAAAATCAAGCTCGCGGCGGGATCGCCCGCCGGTCTCCGGCGCGCTCAGTCATCCTCCTCCTCCTCCTTCTTCTTCGGGGCCGGCGGCTTGGGCGCCGGGGCCGGCGGGGCAACCGCTTCGCGTGCCGCCTGGCTGCGGCCCTCCTGGCGTCTCTCCAATGGCCACGCGGTGTCGTCCACGACCTTGTTGTCGCGCAGGACCTGAACGCGCGGGCCGCGGGACTTTTCGGATTCCTTGTACCAGGGCGGCGGGGTGTTGCGGATGGTGACCTTCCCTTCCGTGTCCTTCCATGTGTAGAGCTGGGCGTGCGCCGCCTGCGCCGCGAGCGTGAGGCCGCAGCAGAGGGCGGCGTAGGAGATGAGGTTGGACGCGGTCATGGCGGCGGTCGGGCGGATGGACGCAAGGATACCGGAATTGCCACGAACGACCGCATCGCGCTTCACTGGAAGTCGCGGCTGGCGGTCGTCAGCTCCCCGAGCAGGCGGGTCTCGTCCACCAGCCGGCGCGCGATGAGGTGCGCGACTTCCCCGTCGCGCTCAAGTGAACCGTGCACCGTCATCAGCTTTGCGCCGAGCAGTTCGCGCCGCTGCTTTTCGACCAGCGCCGGCCAGACGATCACGTTGACCCAGCCGGTTTCGTCCTCGAGCGTCACGAACACGGTGCCTGAGGCGGTTCCGGGCCGCTGCCGGCCCGTGACAATGCCGGTCACTTTTGCTGCGCTGCCGTGCGGCAGCCGCATCAAAGCCTCGGCCGTGATGGAACGGGCGCGTGCCAGCCGGGGTCGCAGGAGCGCAAGCGGGTGCCGGCCGAGCGTGAGGCCGGTGCTCGCATAGTCGGCCACGAGGTCCTCACCTTCGGTCGGTGCGCGTAGCCGCGGCGGTTCCTCGTCGGCGCTCGTGCCGCGCAGCAGCGGCGTTTGCGCCTCGATCCCCGCAACCTGCCAGAGCGCTTTGTGCCGATGGCCCGCGATGCGCTCCAGCGCACCGGTTTTGGCCAGCGCGGCGAGGTCGCGGCGCCCAAGCGCGGCGCGGGCCGCGAGGTTGGCGGCCGATGTAAACGGCGCGCAGGCGCGCGCCGCCGCGAT
>JANNWA010000528.1:0-1660 GCA_031408275.1 Pseudomonadota bacterium | reverse complement strand
CCTCGATCACCGGGCGCGCGCACGGCTATCGCATTTGGGCGAGAACGGCCCTTGCGAAGTCATCGGACCATGCGGAGCGCTTTCGTTGTCGGTAGCGCGTAAAGATGTCCGGCTTTTGTAGCGGATGATATGTCCGCTCTTGCCGATGTGGCGCCTGTGGGGTTGTGGGCAACGCGCTTGCGTTGTCCACAAATCCACAGGCCGGGCCTGCCGAGCGGTTCAAGCGGCCCTCCTCTCGGGGTCTGCCAGCAGCACCCCGTCACTCTCGTAGCGCGCCAGACAGCGCGGCCCGTCGAATATCGCCAGCCGCCCGTCGGGGTATTCATGCACCCGCACCGTCGCCCGCACATAGTGCTGGCGGTGCCGCTGCGGCGGGATCTGCAGCGACCGCCCCTGCCAGGCAACGCAGTTGTCCCGCCCCACTTGGCGGTCCTCTTGCACGCACAGCACCTCCGCCAGCGCCGCCCCGACATAGGGCACGAACGCCGTCCCCTCTTCCGCCGCGGGCTTGCCGAAGCGTGTGTTGTAGTCCGGCATGAAAACATCCCGCAGATACGCGTTGCCCGCCTCAATCGTCGTCACCCCGGCCAGGCGCAACTCGGACATCAGTCGGTCTTGCAGGGTGCCGAAGGCTCGCTCCATCCGGCCCCGCCCCTGCGCCGAATAGGACGGGATGTGCCGGATGCCGAGCTGCGCCAGCGCCCGACCGACCTGCGTCAGCCGCGTCTTGTCCACTTTGCCCCCCGCCTCGGGCGTGCGGAAATAATGCGAACCCCGATCCGTGTAGAGCGCACCGAACAGCCCATGCGCCGCGATCGTCTCGGCCAAGCCCAGAAAACTCGACATCGTCCCCTCCTGCTCCACGAACAGCCCCGAGGTGATCCTCCCCGTCGCATCGTCGAGCGTCACCACCAGGTCGATGTCGTGCCCCAGCGCCGCGATCCAGCGATGCGTCGAGCCGTCCTGGAACAGCAGCATCCCCGGCAGTGGCCGGCGCACACGCTTCTTGCGGTGCACCCCGCGACGCTTGGCCTTCGCCACCAAACCTACCGATTGCAGCGACAGCCGCGTCACCGTGTAGCCCAGCCGATAGCCGTGCCGCTCCACCAGATGCTCGTGGAAATGCTTGACCGTGAAGTCCGCGTATTCCTCCCGATACAGAAGATGCATCCGATCCAGTTCGCTCTCCGACGCACGCCGGCCCGACACACGGCCAACTCGGCGATCCGCAAGCCCGCCCGCACCCTCCGCCGCGTAGCGCACCCGCAGACGCCGGAACTGCCGACCCGATATCCCAAGCGCCTCGCCAGCCTCATCAGAGCTCAACCGACCCCGACGATGCTCATCCAGCGCAGCCTCAAATCGTGTCACAAACGCCTCCCACAGCACCCTTGTCCGAAACATCCCGCGCCTCCAGAACAGGCGAAGAACATCCCGGACAAATCACGCGCTACAAAAAGCGGACAACTCTCGCGCTCCCGACACCGCGAATGCGCCGCGTGGACAAGGCGCGGCCACGCTTATAGCCTTCGTCACGTGAAAACCTTTGCGCATCCCGACCACGCGCTTCACCGGCCGCAATTCTTCCTCCAGCGCGGCCGTGTGCGGGCGAATTTCGAAACCCCGGCGCGGGCCGAGGCGCTGGAGGCCGCGCTGCGCC
>JANNWA010000527.1:0-4038 GCA_031408275.1 Pseudomonadota bacterium | reverse complement strand
CGGTAGCTTCGATGCGACTGCCCGCACCCAGCAGCGTGTCCTTCTCGGCGCGCAGGACGATGCGCCCGCCTTCCACCGACACGCCGCTCGCGTTCACGCTGCCGGTGTTGCTGAGGATCCCGAACGCGCCCGATGTGCCGGACGCAAGGGTGGAGAGGTTGAGTTCCGAATCCGTCGGGGCGCTGATCTTCACGCGCACCTCCGGCGAGCCCGCATCGATCAGTTCCACCGACCGCCCCGCCGCGAGCACGATCTCGCCCGCCGGCGAAGTGATGAGCCCGCTGTTCTCGATGTTGGGCGCGATCAGGTACACCGCCCCGCCGTTGCCGCGGATGGTGCCCTGGTTGGTGATCTTTGCATTCGACGGACCGCCCGCGAAGCGCATCTTGCCGCTGATGAAATCGGCGTCCGACAGGTTGAGCGTGGAGGCGACGAAGCCCGCGGTGTCGATGGTCGCGCCCGCCCCAACCAGGATGCCGTTGGGGTTGATGAGGAACACGCGGCCGTTGGAGAGCAGCTGGCCGAGGATCTGCGACGACGTCCCCCCGGTGACGCGGTTCAGCACCGCGCTTGCCGCACCCGACTGGATGAAGCGCGTGATCTCGTTGGCGCCGATCGAAAAGCCCTGCCAGTTGATGATCGCGCCGGGCGTGTTGGTCACGTTGAGCGTGTTGCCCTGCACGGCGAAGCTGGCGCTGCCGGCGGCGACGCGGGGCCCGTTGGGATTGGCGTAGGCGCCGGGCGCGGCATACAGCGCAAGGGCGGCCGCGACGTGCGCCGCGAGGTTGATCGCGATTTTCATGGACGGGCCTGCGCTGCGAACTTTCATGCCTGCCTCCTCAGAACAGCCACGCCAAGCTCGCGTGCATGCGGCCTTCGCCGCGCCCCTGCGTGCCCGCCGCCTGCGTCGTCACGCCGTAGTCGGCGCGCGCGTTGATGCTTTTGCCCATGCTGAACCGCAGCCCGACGCCCACGCTGCCCAGCGCCTGGCCTCTGGCCTCGAGCACGGTCGGGTTGTTGCGCGTAAGCCGCGCCCAGTCGCCGAAGACCAGCGCGCGCAGCCGCGCGCCCTCGAAAGGCAGCGAAGTCCCAAAATCCGGCGAGTAGAGCTCCACGCTGGCGCGAAACCCGCGGTCGTTGCTGACCTCGCGCTCGAGGTAGCCGCGCACCGAGTCGGCACCGCCCGCGCCGAACTGCTCGCCCGGCACGAGCATGTCGCCCGAGTACTGCGCGCTCGCGGCGAAACGCAGCTGCAGGTCCTTGTCCAGCGTCCGGGTGTGGTTCACCGCGGCGCGAAACAACCGGTAGCTCGCGGTCGCGCCGGGGCGCACGAGGTCGAACGTGGCCTGGTCGCCCTTGTCCCCGCCCGGCACGTTCTGCCAGTAGCCCAGGTTGAAGGCCGTCTCGCGTCCCTGGGCCGCAAAGTTGCCGCTGTAGACGAGCGATACCGGGTGCACCGTGTTGTCGGGGACCACCGAGGCGCCGCCGCCGATCGGGACGACCGAGTTGCGCGTCTCCTTCCAGTCGAAACCGGCGGAAAGGCGATGCTCGTATTCGCCGATGCGCGCGAGCGGCCGGTTGAAACGCCCGGCGTAGAACGAGCCGCTGCCGCTCACCGTAAAGAGGTTGGCAAGCTTGCCGGAGTTGACGTTCGAGTAGCCCGCCGTGAGGTCGAACGACCCGCCCAGGGCGTAGGCCGGCAGGTGGTACCCGGCGCCGACGATCAATACGTCCTTGGAGGGAATGGGCGTCAGCTTGTCGGGATTGCCGGCCTCGTTCGGTGCAGTGACGTACTGCATGTTCAGCACGTGGTCGCGGTTGAACAGGTTCGCGTGCCTGAAGCCGACGCCGGCCCGGAACCGGCCCGTCTGCTCCGTGCCGCTGTTGTCCAGGGACACGAAGAACGCCACGGGCGCCTCCTCGGCGACGCGCACCACCGCTTCGAGCTCGGCGTCCTTTTCGCCCGGGTTGAACACCACCACCGCGCGCTTGGCCGGGCTCTCGTTGGCGATGCGCAGGTCGTGGTTGATGGCATCGATGTCCGGCGTCGCGCCCTCGCGCAGGCTCGGGACGGCCGCGCGCACGTTGGCTGCGTCGAACAGCTTGTTGCCCTCGAGCGCCACCCGCGCCACCGTGCGCTCGAGCACGCGGATGCGTACCGTCCCCGAGGTGATTTCCTGCGGCGGCAGCGTGACCTCGACGGCGCGGTAGCCGCGCGCGGCATAGGCGGCGATCAGCGCGCTGCGCGCCGATTGCAGGTCGGCGAAACCGCGCTGCGCGCCACGAAAAGGTTCCAGGGCCGCATCGATCTCCGCCTGCGGCAGGAGCCGCGCGCCCTCGACCTCGAAGCGCCGGACTTCGAAAGTTGGCTCGGGCTGGCTTTGCGCGTGTGCGACCGTTACGGCCAGCACCGAGGCCAGGACCAGGCCTCGTCGCCACGCCGTTCCGATCCCCGGCAGTCGTGCTCTTTGCGTCATCCGGGCGCACTCTCCTCGTCGTCTTGTCCCGAAGCGAGCCGCGCGATAAGCGCGCCGATCCCGTCGAGGTCGCTGACACGGAACTTCTCGCCCGTCTTCACGCGCTCGACCACCGCCGTCCAGTCGCCCGAATCCTTCTGGGCGAGCCGGACGATGAAAGTTGCAGCCATCTGGTTCATGTGGGTAAGGTAAACGGGGCCCAGCACAAAAGCGTCACAAACCGCGACCGGTGGCCGGGACCCGGGCAGTGTGACGCTCGAAATTGCCGCAAAGCGGGCGTGCTAGAGTCGAAGCGCCATGACGCCCAAGACCCCGACGACCCCCTTGCGAGTGCGCCTGTTCGGCGGCTTCGAGGCGCGCCGTCTGGACGGAAATGTCATTGTTTTTAAAAGAAAAAAGGCCGAGTCGCTGCTCGCGTTCCTCGCGCTGCAGACCGGCCGGGCGCAGTCCCGCGACACGTTGGCGGCGCTGTTGTGGGGCGAGGCGGACAGCGATCGGGCGCGTCACAGCCTGCGCCAGGTACTGGTGAGCCTGCGCCAAAGCCTGGCTGCGGTCCGAGGCCCTGTGCTGGTCGAGGACGGGGAAACAGTGGCGATCGCACCGGAGGCGCTGGAGGTGGATGTGCTCACGTTCGAGCGCCTCGTCGCCCAAGGCACTCCCCCGGCACTCGCACAAGCCGCGGATCTCTACCGCGGCGACTTGCTCGCGGGCCTCGGGACGGAGGACACGGCCTTCGATGCCTGGCTGCTCGCGCGCCGCGAGCGCGTGCGCGAGGCGGCAACCCAGGCACTCGCGCGGCTCCTAGAACACCAGCGCGCACAGGGCAAGGACAACGAAGCGATCGCAACGGGCGTGCGGCTGCTTTCGATGGACCGGACGCGGGAGGACGTGCACCGCTCGCTGATGCGCCTGTATTCGGGCCAGGGACGGCGCGGCGCCGCGCAGCGCCAGTACCAGGCGTGCCTGGACGCGCTGGAGCGCGAACTGGGCGCATCGCCCGAGGACGAAACCCGGCAGCTGTACCGCGAACTGCTGCGCAGCGAAGCGACGGCGGCGCCACAAGCGGCGGCACGGCCGTTGTTGGGCCGGGCGACCGAGGCGCAGCCGCCAGTTGCCGCCACGGGAGTGTTCGGTCGCGACGCGGAACTGGCGCGACTGCGCGTGCTGTTCGATGAGACCACACGCGGGCGCGGCGCAAGCGTCGTGATTCTTGGCGACGGCGGCATCGGCAAGAGCCGCCTGGTGGAGGCGCTGGTGGAGCACGCGGAGGGCGCCGGCGCGCTGGTGCTGCTCGGGCGCACCTGGGAGGCGGAGCGCAACCTGCCGTTCGGTCCCTGGGTGCATGCGTTCCGCGCGGCCGGGGTCATCCCCGATCTCGCCGCCGGCCTGGATGCGCAGTCGCGGCAGGAACTCGCGCGATTGTTTGCGGACCTGGGCGCGCCGCCCGGCGATGCGCCTGCCGAGGACCACCTGTCCCTCTTTGCGGACCCTGGCGTGAAAGCAGTGCAACGGCCTTCGCCATGGCCGCAAAGAGGGACAGGTGGTCCTCGGCAGGCGCATC
>JANNWA010000526.1:0-2215 GCA_031408275.1 Pseudomonadota bacterium | reverse complement strand
TTTGCACGGGGGTTGAAAAGGCGCGGCGAGTACTCTATAAGGGTACAAGTACTGCCGTTCATGCAGGGGAACGCCATGCATTTCGACGCCGAACTCGACGCCCGCGGATTGAACTGCCCGCTGCCGATCCTGCGCACCAAGAAGAAGCTCTCCCAACTCGCGAGCGGGCAGGTGCTCAAGATTGAGGCCACCGACCCGAGTTCGGTGAAGGACTTCCAGATGTTCGCCAAGCAGACCGGCCACCAGCTCCTTTCGCACACCGACGCGGACAAGGTGTTCACGTTTTTCCTGCAGAAGAAATAGTCTGATGGACCAACCCGCCCGCTGGATCAGACTCGATCCTGAAAGCGTGGCGGGGATCGTTGCCGTGTGCCGCGGGTATGCCCGGGAGATGGGCGGGGGCGACGATCCAATCTGCCTTTGGGGCCGGGCCGCCCAGCCGGTTCGCCTGGACGACGGGGTGTGGGCCGCGGCGGGCGAGTACGCCTTCGCGTTGCTGGTGCCGCGGATGCGCGCCCCCGGGCGCACCGACCGGTGGTTCGCGTGGGGACTATCGCCGGTGGTCGCCGCGCTGCGCCGCTTCGGCGCGCGCGCCTACCTCGACGGCGGCGCCATCTGCCTGCACGGCGAACGCATCGGGGGCGGCAGCGCCCGGGAGGTCGAAGGCTGTGCCGTGATCCTCGGCAGCTTTCCCTCCGAGCCGCCGCATTCTGGCGGGCGCGGCGCACTGCTCGCGTTCGATCCGTGGTTATCGGCACTGAACCGCGAGGGCCGCGCCGTGCAGATCCTCGCCGCTTTCCGCCATTGCCTCGAGGCGCAGCACGGTTGGCAGTTCGATACCGCCTGGCCGAGCGAAGCGGAATTGTCGGCGATCACCTCCGAGGCGGCGCAGTGATTTCGCGCCGCGCGGTGCTGGCCGCCGGCCTCGCCGCGAACCTCGCCTGGCTCGGGCGCGCGCTCGCCGCCGAGCGCATCGCCAGCGGCATCCACAGCGTGGCCGGGGACGTGCGCATCAACGGCCAGCCGGCTGCCAGGGGCGCGCAGGTCCGGCCCGGCGACACGGTCGTCGCGGGCCCGAACGGCGACGTCGTCTTCGTGGTCGGCCGGGATGCCTTTCTCGTGCGGGCCAATTCCCAGGTCGCGCTGATGCCGGGATCCGATTCATCCCTCCTGGCGGGCCTGCGCATAGTCACGGGCCGGATCCTTTCGGTCTTTTCTCCGGGCGAGGTCAGGCGCCTCGAGTCGGCCACGGCCACCATGGGGATCCGCGGCACGGCCGTATATGTCGAGGCCGAGCCGGACCGGACCTACGTGTGCACCTGCTACGGGACGGTGGACATCGTTTCGCGCGACGACCCTTCTTCGCGCGAGACGGTGACCACGACGCACCACGACCAGCCGCGCTATGTCATGGCGAGCGGCGCGCCGCAGATGATCATGGGCGCACCGGTGGTGAACCATACCGATGCCGAACTGATCCTGCTGGAGGGCCTGGTCGGGCGCACGCCACCGTTCGGGGCGGACCAGCCGTATCGCTACTGAGCAGGGTGCGGCGTCAGGTAATTGGCTTAATTAGGTTCGAAGAGTCTAATCCAGAAGCGGATCTCCTGTCAGTTGACGTACTGGAACAGGTACATCTACGCCTCGCGCGGCGCGATCCCGAGCTTGTCGTACACGGGCCGGATTGCCACCCGGATGCGCGGCAGCGCTCGCCAGTAGAGGAGCGCCCCCGCCAGCGCCAGGCCACCACCGATACCCAGTGTCGCCGGCGGGCCGACGAACTGCGACACCCATCCGGCCGCGAGCGCGCCGATCGGGCTCATGCCGAGGAAGGACATGATGTAGATGGCCGCGACGCGCGCGCGCAGCCTGTCCTCGACGATGGATTGCAGGAGGGTGTTGGTGGATGCCGCAGTCAGCATGATCCCGGCGCCGATCAGGTAGACCAGCGGGATCGCAAACCACAGGTTCGTGCAGAACGCGAAAGCGACTAGCGCCACGCCCGAAACCGCGACAGCCGAGGGAAGGAGCGTTAGCAGTCCCCGCACCGAGGGCCGCGTGGCCAGGTAGACCATGCCGCTTACCGCGCCGAACCCGGCGGCGCTGAGCAGGAGGCCGAGCGTGTGCGAGTCCCCGTGGTACACGGCCTTCGCGAAATAGGGCATCAGCGACTGGTACGGCTGCGTGGCGAAGCTGGTGAAGGCCAGCAGGAGCA
>JANNWA010000525.1:0-3132 GCA_031408275.1 Pseudomonadota bacterium | reverse complement strand
GTGCAGGTGCGGCGTGCTGCCGCCGAAGAAATCCATCGACATCGACACCATCGACGGGAAATGGAAGGTCACACCGCGACATGCGGTGGGCTCATGCAGCGCCTCGCGCGGCAGCGGGCCGAAATTCTCAAGCAGGAACCGGTGGCCGCGCGGCGACAGGATGCCGCTGCAGATCTTGTGGCGCGGCAGTTCCTTCCTCTCGAGCACGACCGTTTCGAGCCCGGCGTCCACGAGGCGCTTGGCCGCCGCGGCCGCCGACAGGCTGGCCCCGACGATGACGACGTCAACGGTACGCATGGATGTCTGCTTTCTGCATAACCTTCAATGATCCGCCAATTCGGCCACGTGCACCACAGGATGCCCCTTCGTTTCAAACGCCGCGGCATCCTCCAAGCGTTCGACCACGATCCTTTCCACGCGGCGCCCTTTGAGGATCCAATCGGCCTCGACGGCCGGGATCGCAATGCGCTGCAGGTCGAGGTTGGTCGCGCAGCCACGCTCCACGCGCAGCCGGTCGTAGTGCCCGACCAAACGCTGGTAGTCCGCGTGGTATGCGCGCGGCTCGATCACGTACATGTCAGTGGCGCGCAGGCCCTGCCGGACTGCGCCCAGCGCCGTCAGGGATTCGCCAAGGCCCGCGAGGCGCTTGCCGGGAAGCCAGCCGCGCAGGTGGCGCATCCAGAAGCCGTCATCGACGATGATCGTTTGCGCTCCGCGCAGTTGGCCGAGGAAGCGCTCGAGACGCGGGGTCGGGACCGCCGCCCCGGCTTCGAGCGCCAGCGCAATATCCTCACCCGCGTCCTCGCATGCCGTGGCGCCGAGCAACGCAAGGACCCGGGCCAGCGCTTTCGGCTGCACGCGCAGGGCAGGACCGGCGAGCACCACGGCCTTTGCCGGCGCCGCTGCGGCCGGCTTTACATGAGCTTCGCTCATCCGGATCCGCAGCGCCTGCAGCGCCGGCGTTTCAGGCAGCGCCCGACGCAGCGACAGGGTCATCCCGATCAGGTCGATCTTCTCCGGACACACCGGCTCACACGACCCGCACAACGTGCAGGCGAGCGCCGAAGCGGCAAGGTCTTCGGGCTTCGCCCCGGCCTGGAGTCCCTTGGCGCGCCCTTCCGGGCTGACGCGCGGGTCCCGCGTCGCACGCCATGCCGGACATACCAGCAGGCACAGGCTGCAACCACTGCACGCAGAGTAGCCGTTCAAAATATGACGTCCCGGTTGAGGATCATGGCCGGGTCGGCCTCGCGCTTCATCGCGAGGTGGCGGTCCACCACTTCGTCGCCGAACACGCGCCGGATGTAGCCCTTCATCATGCCGCCGAAGCGGTAGTAGCTCCCGCCCAGGTCCACGCCGATGTCGTAGATCTCGTTCTTGAAGGACTGCAGATGGTCGCGGCTGTAGTCCCTGCCGTTGGTCATGGGCTCGAATTCGCAGCCGTACGCCCAGCCTTCGGCATCCGGCGGGATGCAGGACATCTCGTAGTGCTCGCGGTGCTCGGGGCGCAGACGGATCCCGACGCAGTAGAGCGTGTAGTACGGGAAGTACTTGCGGCATACCGCGTTGCCGCGCTCCACAGCCGCGACGAATTTCTCCGTCGAGGTGGCGAGGTCCGGGATGACCATCTGCTTGCTGCCCCAGAAATTCCACACCGCGCGCGAAAACACCACCGTGCGGTCGAGCATGGTGCCGCCGCGCATGTATTCGGGACGCTGCAGCTCGGGGAACAACTCCCGCTTCCTTTGCAGCAGGTACCACGCTTCCCCGAGCTTCCACGGGCGCAGCGCATAGTGAACAAGCGCCCGGACGACAAAACCTAACTCGCCGTGGCCGCGCAGCCGCGACTCCCAGTTCGCCCGGAACGCCGCCTCCCGCTCGTCCGAATCGAAGGCCACCAGCAGGTTGACCGCACAGTCGAGGATCGTGAGGATCCCCGAGTAGTCGCTCGCGTCGTTGCGGTCGAGCAGCTGCAGGTCCTCGACCGCCGTGCGCAGCGACGAGTAGTAGTAGTAGTGCATGCGCAACGGCGTGTACGGGCGCACCTTGAGCGTGGCCTCGGTGATGACGCCGAACTGCCCGTAGCCGAGGATCACGCGCCTGAACAGTTCCGCGTTCTGCGCGTCCGAGCACTCGACGATCTCGCCGGTCGGCGTGACCACCTGCAGCGCCACGGCCTGGTCGGCGCTGCAGCCCAGGCGCGGCGAGTTGACGTCGATGCCGCCCACGCCGAGCGTGCCGCCCACCGACGAGGTCAGGTTAAGCGGTGCGGACAGGTAGTCGAGGTCCTCACGCCGCAGTTCCTCGGCGAGGCTGTGCCAGAAGATCCCCGCCTGGATGCGCACCGTCAATGATTCGCGGTCGATCTCCAGCACCCGGCTCATGCCTGTCATGTCGAGAAGCACGCCGCCGAAGGCCACCGACTCGCCCTCCGTGGTGAGGCCGCCGCCGCGCACGGTGACCGGGACGCGATGCCGTTGCGCAGCCCGCAGCAAGGCCGCAATCTGCTCCGCGCTGCGTGCGAGGACCACGCTATGCGGCATTCCATAGGCGGTGCCGCCCGCGTCGGTGGCATATGCGCCGCGCGCGCTGGCCGACTCGGAAAGTTCGATCCCGCCCGCCCGCAGTGCGTCGGCAAACGCGCTCCAGCCCGCGCCGTCCCAGCGCGCCGGGTTGGTCTGCTGGCGCTTTATGCCCTGCAGCGCGTCGGGCGCCACCGGGCACGGCCCGAGCGTGCCCGGTTCGACCGCCGGCACATGCAGCTGGTCGCCCTGGGTGCCGTGCCAGGCGGCCGAGGTCAGACGAGCCCCGCGACCAGCGCGCGGCCGTAGGCGAGCGGGATCAGGATCACCTGCACGAGCACGAGCAGCACCAGCGGCGACAGGTCGATGTTCGAGATCGGCGGCACGAAGCGCCGGATCGGGCGCAGGAACGGCCGGACCATGGCGTCGAAGATGGTGCTCAGCGGCGACTGCGGACTGGTCCAGGACAGGACCGCCTGCATGATCAGCGCGAAGATCAGGATATAGAGGCTGAAGCGCAGGAGGTCGAACAGCGCCAGGCCGGAAAAGATCCCCACGGCAAGCCCGGGCGCGATTGAAAAATCATAGCCCTTGAGCATCTGGATGAGCG
>JANNWA010000524.1:0-1754 GCA_031408275.1 Pseudomonadota bacterium | reverse complement strand
GTTGCGGCACCGTTCAAGGGCGTGGTGGTGGGCGAGATTCTTACAGTTGCCAGGCACCCCAACGCCGACAAGCTGTCCTTGTGCAGCGTAACCATCGGCAAGGGCGAGCCGCTGCAGATCGTGTGCGGCGCGCCGAACGTGCGCGCCGGCATGAAGGCGCCGCTGGCGATCGTCGGTGCGAAACTCCCCGGCCTCGAAATCAAGGCCGCCACGATGCGTGGCGTCGAGAGCCAGGGAATGCTCTGCTCGGCGCGCGAACTCGGCATGTCGGAAGACCACAGCGGCCTGCTCGAACTGCCTGCAGGCACGCAGGCCGGCGCCGATGTTCGCGAGGTGCTCGCCCTCGACGACCAGGTGTTCGAGATCAAGCTCACCCCGAACAAGGCCGATTGCCTGTCCGTGCTCGGCGTCGCGCGCGAGGTCGCAGCGCTGACCCGCGCGAAACTCGTTCCGCCTGATGTCAAGGCGGTCGCCGCGAAGAGCGACGCAAGGCTCGTCGTCGGTATCACGGATGCCGATGGCTGCGGCCGCTTTGCCGGACGGGTAATCCGTAATGTGAACGCCAAGGCGCCGACCCCGGACTGGATGAAGCAGCGCCTTGAGCGTGCCGGCCAGCGCTCGATTTCCGCGCTGGTGGACGTCACCAACTATGTGATGCTCGAACTGGGCCGCCCGCTGCACGTCTACGACCAGGACAAGGTCACGGGCGCGATCGACGTGCGCTGGGGCCGGACGGGCGAGAAGCTCAAGCTCCTCAACGAGCAGGTCGTCGAGGTCGACGGACAGGTGCTCTGCATCACGGACGGTTCGGGTCCGATCGGCCTCGCCGGAATCATGGGCGGAGACTCGACCAAGGCCGACCTCGAAACGCGGAACATCTTCCTGGAGTCGGCGTTTTTCTTCCCGGAGGCAATTGCGGGGCGCGCGCGGCGCTACAACTTCGCCTCCGACGCATCGCACCGTTTTGAACGGGGCGTGGATTTCGACAATAACGTCGCCGGCATCGAGCGTGCGACGCAACTCGTGCTCGAAATCTGCGGCGGGGAGCCGGGCCCGACCGTGGACCTGGTCAAGCGGCTGCCGGAGCGCAAGCCGGTGGTGATGCGCGTCTCGCGCGCGCAGAAGATCATCGGCGTGCCGGTCGCGGCGGACGAAATGGCCGACATCTTCACCCGGCTGTCGCTGCCGTTCGTGCGCGGCGCGGACGCGTTCACCGTCACGCCGCCGTCCTATCGCTTCGACATCGAAATCGAGGAAGACCTGATCGAGGAGGTCGCGCGCGTCTACGGCTTCGAGCGGATCCCGGCTAACCCGCCGACTGCTCCTGTCGTAATGCACGCCGAGCCCGAGTCGCATCGTTCGCTGCATACGCTGCGCGCGCAGCTTGCCGGGCGCGACTACCAGGAAGTGGTGAATTTCAGTTTCGTCGACGCCGCCTGGGAGGCGGACCTCGCCGGCAACGAGCATCCCATCCGTCTGCTGAACCCGATCGCCAGCCACCAGTCCGTCATGCGCAGCACGTTGCTGGGCGGCCTGATCGAAAACATCCGCTACAACGCGGCCAGGAAGCAATCGCGTATCCGGATTTTCGAGGTGGGGCGAGCTTTCGTGCGCGATGCCTCGGTCAAGGACGGCGAACTCACCATCGCAGGGCTGCACCAGCCCACGCGGATCGCGGCGGCCGCTTACGGGCCGGCCGACGAGGAGCAATGGGGTACCCCGACGCGTGCGGTCGACTTCTTCGACCTCAAGGC
>JANNWA010000523.1:0-2086 GCA_031408275.1 Pseudomonadota bacterium | reverse complement strand
CGGCCTCGTGGTCGGTGGCGGCTTTCTTGTGCATCTCGCTGTGCTCGTTGTGGTGTGACATGGTGTGTGGTCCTTGGTTGGGCAAGCCTGGCGCAGAAAGGGTTCGGCGCCGGGTTACGCACGATGGGGCCTGGAAGGGGGCAGCACTGTGCGCCAAGGTACAGAAGGCGAATGGAACAAGGCCGCGGGTAGGTGAGCCAGCGCACCGACCCCGGCGACGGCGGAGTACGACACGGCAACCAAACTCGTCGACTACGCGAAGAAGAACCCCGGCAAGCTCAGCTACTCGAGCACCGGCTCGGGCGGGGCGACGCACCTGGTGGGGGAGCTCTTCAACCAAGTGGCGGGCATCCAGGCGGTGGCGACGATGCCGAGCCGTTCTCGCAAGTCCTAAGGCTAGAGATCCCGCCAGATGCGCATCACAAGCGATTGCACTGATCCGCTAAAGTCCCTGTAACAGCTATAATGGCTGTCTGGTGCGATGTTACCCAACCCGACTGGCACAGGAACCATCATGAAAACAATGACTTCCCTCGAAGCCCAAAACCGCTTCGGCGAACTCATCGATACCTCCCAGCGCGAGCCGGTGATGATCACGCGCCGCGGGAGGCCGGTATCCATCGTGATCTCGCCAGGCGGGGATACGCGGTTCGCGTTCCTGCAATTCATGAAGGTGGTCCGCGAACTGAGCCCGCTCAGCGGCAAGGCGGCCGCCGAGGCGTTCCGCGAGTTTTCCGCGACGAATGGCGACCAGGCCGAGAAGGACGGCCTGACCGAGGCGGAGGTCGCGGCGCTCGTGCATGCCAACCGGTGAGCGCGCGCGTATCGTCGTCGATACGAATGTGCTCATCAGCGCGGCCCTGCTCCCGAAGTCGATATCGGCACGCGTGCTGGGCCGGGCATTGGAAGACTTCGAGCTGATCCAGTCAGAAGCCACGCTGGCCGAACTGATCGACGTGATCATGCGGCCCAAGTTTGTCCGCTACATCGACGAGGAAAGGCGTTCCCACTTCCTGTTCGTGCTGGCGCGGGTGTCGAAAGTGATCGAAGTGCGGACGCGCGTGACAGAGTGCAGGGACCCCAAAGACAACAAGTTCCTCGAACTGGCCATCGACGGCGAAGCGCGGATACTCGTCAGTGGCGATTCGCATCTGCGCGACATGCACCCTTTTCGCGGCATAGCGATCGCGATGCCGGGGGAGTTTCTTGCGCAGGCATCGCGCTGACTGGAAAAAGTCTGACTTTTATATTCAAACCACCAGGTCAGGAGCCGCTTTCATGTCAACTGTCTTTCGCATCCTGGGAAATACTACTCTGACCCGGATTGGCCTTATCGCATCTGGATTAGAAGCCACCTGCGGAAATGTTTCGGCGACATTGGAATTCCGCAAGGCTGCCGGGTGTTAGCCTCGCGCGGGAACATTTACCAGGAGAACGACATGACGATAGCAAGAATCTCGGCGACCATCCTTTTAGCCGCCGTTCTGGCGGGGTGCGGGAGCGTCCAGCCGGCGACGACCCAGGCGGGCGCCACCGAGACGGCCTTTCCCGGCTGCCCGGTCCAGAGCAACCGCAACATCATGTGTCCCACCAGGGATAATTATTGAAGATCACCCGTCGCGCGGGCTGCTACTCCACCTTGATGTTGCGCTCCTTGACCACGGCCGCCCACTTCGCCAGCCCCTCGCGGATGATCTTCGCGAACTGGGCCCCGTCCCCCGGCAGCGTGTCGTAGCCCTGGGTGGCCAGGTAGTCCCTGAACTCCTGGCTCTGCGCGACCTTGAGGGATGCGGCCTGGTAGCGGGATAACACTGCGGCCGGCGTGCCGGCCGGGGCCAGCAACCCGCTCACGAAGTCCGCCTCGGCGCCGGCCAGCCCAAGCTCGTTGACCGTCGGCACGCCTGGCAAGGTCGGGCTGCGTTGCGGGGCCGTGAGAACCAGCCCGCGCATGCGGCCGCCGCGGATCTGCGGAAGGGTGGAGGCGGGCGCGTCGGCGATCAGGTCGACGCGCCCGCCGATGACATACGTGTAAGCGCCGGTCACGCCTTTGTAAGGGATGTGCGGCAGGGTCGTTCCGGCGACCACC
>JANNWA010000522.1:0-9428 GCA_031408275.1 Pseudomonadota bacterium | reverse complement strand
GTCGTCGCAACGTTGCCATCCACGTCGTTCACGCTGATCAGGTTCGCCGCCGTGAACGTCAGCGCCGTGTCCTCCGCCACCGTCCGCGCTCCACCCACCGTGTTCACCGGCGCATCGTTGACAGGCGTGATGCTCACCGTGCTCGTCGTCGAGGGGCTCGAACTCCCGTCCGACACCTGCGTCGTCAGCGTGCGCGCCGTGGTGTTGTCCAGCGCCGTCGTGTACGTGATCCTCCCGGCCGTCGTGAAGTACGCGTTCAGGTCCGCCGCCGTCCCCGTGAACGTGCGCGCCGCTGCCGTACCCCCCACCGTGATCCCCGTCCCCGCATTGCCCGTGATCGTCCCGTCCGCAATCGACAGCGTCACCGTCAGCGTGCCCGTGTCCACGTCCGCAAACGGCGTGCCCGTGTACACCAGGTTCCCCGCCACGTCCTCCGTCACCGTGAAGCTCGCCGGGATCCCGCTCAACGTCGGCGCGTCGTTCACCGCGTTCACCGTGATCGTGCGCGTATCCGTGTCGGCAAGCGCGCCGCCGCCAGTGTTGCCCATGTCGCTGGTGGTCATGGTCAGGGCTACAGCGCCGCTGGCATTGGCCACAGGGCTGAACACCGGCGCCGAGCCGCCGGCCAGGTAGGTGTTGATATTCGACAGCGTGCCTGCGAGCACGATCGACCCGGTTCCCGACCCTGTCACTGTCACTGAACCCCCCGTGGCCGCCGCCAGCGTGCCCGAGTCGACGGACAGCGTCACGGTTATCGACCCGGAAGAAGCGTCGACATCCGCGACCGAAAGGCCGCTTAGCGCAAGCGGGGTATCTTCGTTCGTCGCATACGAGGCCGCCAGGGTATTCACCGGCGCATCGTTCACCGGCGTGACAAGCACGCCGATCGTGTCGGGCGCCGCTGCCGCTGAGAACGCCGTCGCCCCGCCGCCCGCACCCGGATTGACCTTGGCGCCGTTCACGCCGCTGGTCTGGTCCCAAGCAAGGACCGAAAGCGTAGAGTCGAAAACCAGATTGTTGGAGTTGGAGTAGTTCGCGTTGGGCGCGAAGTACAACCGGGTATTCGGGTTGTCCGCGAGGAGGAGCGCATTGGTCGCGCTGACCGAACCCACCGCAGTCCAGTTCGCGCCTCCGTCAATGCTGTAATACCAGGTCCCATTGGCCCCACTCGATCCCAGCACCGCGATACCCTTGCCTGAACCCGCGTCGGTATCGGCAATTCCGCCGGTGAATGCGCTGATCGGCGAACCCACCGCGCCGCTCGGCACCCCGGAATCTTCCAGCACCGTCATCTGCAGGCCGGTGCTGGTCAGAGTGGGGGCGTTGTTCGCCCCCTGGTTCTGGTTCATCACCATGTTCCGGGCCGTTGCGTCCTGCGTGACTGCGCCGGGCCCAGTGCCTGTGTCGTTTACCTTGAAGGTCCAAGTGCGCGTCGTGTTTGTTCCGTCCGCGAGGTACTGCAGCTTGCCGGCGTTGATGTCGGCAATCGCGATCGTGTCGTTGGCGTTGACCGTGACGAACGCCGTACCGTTCCAAAGCTTGAGGCCGGTCGTGTTACCACCCGGCTGGGTCACTACCGTTACGCTCGCAAAACTGTCAGGGGCGGCGCCGTCTTTCGGATCTGTAAAGCCGAAGTCCGCCGCCGTATAGGCGTAGTAAACGCTGGTCGGAACCGTTACTGTCTTTGCGGTACCTACCGGCGCGTCTTCCACGGGCGTGATGTTTACCGCGCTTGTCGCCGACGTAGTCAGCAATCCATCCGAGACCGTGGTGGTCAGTGTGCGAGCGGCGTTGTTGTCCAGCGCGGTCGTGTAGGTGATCCTGCCCGCAGTGGTGAAATACGCGTTCAGGTTCGCGATCGAGCCGGTGAACGTGCGCGCCGTCGCCGTGCCGCCCACGGTGATGCCCGTTCCCGCGTTTCCGGTGATCGTACCGTCGGCGATCGACAACGTGACCGTCAGCGTGGCCGGACCGTCCGCATCGGCAAAAGGCGTTCCGGTATAGACCAGGTTCCCGGCCACATCTTCGGTTACCGTAAATGTCGCCGGAATCGCGGTCACCGTCGGCGCACGGTCGACGTTGATCGTGAGCGTATCGGTGTCTGTCAGCGCGCCGTCGCTGGTCAGCATGGTCAGTGTGACCGCGCCCGCGGTTCCGGTGGCTGTATACACCGGGGCTGCAGCGCCCGCGAGGTAGGCATTGATGTTGTCGCGCGTCCCGGTGAACGTGCGCGCCGTCGCCGTACCGCCTACCGTGACGCCCCCTCCCGAACTCGCTGCGATCGTGCCGGACGGGACCGACAGGGTCACGGTCATGCTCCCGGCCGAATCCACGTCGGAAATCGACAACCCGGTCAATGTCACACTGCTGCTCGGCGGGACCACGAACGAGGCAGGCAGCGCATTCACCGGCGCGTCGTTTACGGCGGTAATGCTTACCGCGCTGGTCGTCGATGCGCTCAGTCCCTGCGGATCGGTGACGGTGGTAGTCAGTGTGCGAGCGGCATTGTTGTCCAGCGCGGTCGTGTAGGTGATCCTCCCCGCGGTCGTGAAATACGTGTTCAACGCCGCCGCCGTGCCAGTAAACGTGCGCGCCGTCGCCGACCCGCCCACGGTGATACCGGCGCCCGCATTCCCGGTGATCGTGCCGTCCGGGATCGACAGAGTCACCGTCAGCGTGGCCGGATTGTCCGCATCGGCAAACGGCGTCCCCGTATAGACCAGGTTCCCCGCCACATCTTCCGTGACCGTAAAGGTCGCGGGAATCGCAGTCACCGTCGGCGCCCGGTCCACATTGATCGTGCGCGTATCGGTGTCCGTCAGCGCGCCGTCGCTGGTCTGCATGGTCAGCGTTACCGCGCCGGCGGTCCCAGTCGATTGATACACCGGCGCGGAAGCACCCGCGAGGTACGCGTTGATATTTGCAACCGTGCCAGTGAGTGTGCGCGCCGTCGCCGTACCGCCTACCGTGACTCCCCCTCCCGAAATCGCGGTGATCGTGCCGGAAGGGACCGACAGGGTCACGATCATGCTCCCGGCCGAGTCCACGTCGGCAATCGACAAACCGCTCAGCGTGACGCTGCTGCTCGGCAACACCACGTACGAAACGGGTAGCGCATTCACCGGCGCGTCGTTGACCGGGTTTACGACCACCGCAATCGTATCGGTGGCCGCAGAAAAGGCAGTTGCCCCGCCCGAGGTCACACCGCTGCTGTCCGCAGACGGGACCACCTTGGTGCCAGCCGTTCCGCGTGTCTGGTCCCACGCGCGCACCGTCAGGCCCGACCCCACGGTCCCGTTGTAGTCGGCGTTCGGACTGAAGTAGAGGCGGGTGTTCGCGTCGTTCGATAAGAGCAGCACGTTGGTCGAGCTGACCTGGCCGTCGATGGCGTTCAGCGCCGTCCAGGTGGTTCCACCGTTGGTCGTGTAGTACCAGGTGCCATTGGCTTCATCGGCGCCAACGACCGCGAGACCCTTCAGTGCTCCCCCACCCTGGTTGTCGGAAATCCAGCCCGCGGTGCCGGTGAACGTCGACACCAGTGTGCCCACCGCTCCGGAAGGAACGCCCGCGTCTTCGTTCACCGCCATCTGCAGCGCAACACTGTTGTTCAGGTCCGGCGCATCGTTGATGGATAGTTCGGAAGTCGTTTGATCACGGACCCCTAGCCCGGCGATGGTTCGCGTGGCAGTGACCTCGTAGACCCCGGCGGACGTGGCAGGAAGCGCCAATGTCCAGGTGTTGTCGGCATTGATGACAATCTGATTGGGCCCGGCCGCAGTCGTGTAGGTTATTGCCCCGACCTTGACTGTGAAGGTATCCGCGCCTAGTGGGGTCGCCCCGATCGTGCCGCTAATCACCGGGGCCGTGGATACAGTCGTGGTTTCACTGACCGTCGGCGCCGTGACCTCAGTCGGCGCATTCTGAAATGCGATCGCCGAGAAAATGGATCCGTACTGGCGCAACCCGCCGGTGGACCCGGTGGCGCCCATGGAAATCTGCAGCGTGGTTACAGCGTCGAAGTTGGCCTGCACGCGCCCTGCGTCGTTGACGATCAGGCCGTTGTATGAACCCGTGCCGGTAAACCGAAGGCGATCCCCGCCGCCCGCAGACACGGTCAGGTCGGTCGGGTTGGCAAGGGCATACGACTTGAATCCACCGTATTCGACGAACTCCGAGAACCCGCCGCCGGTGTCGATATCGATCGAGTTATTTACGAAATTGAGGAGGGTGAGGTTGTTGCCGTTGGAATCCCTGAAATTGATGGTGAAATCGACGCGACCGTTGGCGGCAGTGACGGAGACCTCCGGCGCGAAGGCCGCGCTGCCCGCGACCGGCCCGTAGTTGTAGCTGGTGGGCGCGTTGTTATCGAAGGTCGTGAGGCTCGCGTTCGTGGCCGAAACGTAGGTGACGTAGGCATCGACCTGCGTGCCCGCGATGGTCGCCACATTGGTGTACTTGTAGACCGCGCCGGGGGTCAGTGCCGTCCCGGAAAACAGCGTGGCGCCGGCGAAATTCAGGGTCAGGCCGGCTGCATTCAGGGGCGGGGCGATCAGCAGGGCACCGTACTGGTTTTGCAGCATCGCAAAGATGCTCGACGCGTCGACGGGCCCGGTTCCGGCCTCCAGCACCCAGTCGCCGCCGAGATCCACGGCGCCGGTCTTGTTGATGGAGGCCGCGATGTCGGCCCCGGTCATCTCCGCGACCTGCTCGATGAAGCGCTCGCCCGCGCTGCCCTTGCCGATGTCGCAGCCGTACAGAAGGATGTCCCCGTCGGCGCTGAGCGATCGGCCGATGCGGGCGAGGTCCATGGCGTACTGCTGTGACAACCGGTCTGCCGTGTAGGACTGACCGGAGAGGATCAGCGTGCCCGCACTGCCGTGGCTGATGACATGGATGGCATCGATGCCGCTCTGGCCGTCCAGGTAATCGGCCATCTGGTCGATGGCGTCGCGGGAGCCGTCGAGCAGGACGACGCGCGCGTCGGGATTGCCGATATTCGCAAGCAGCGTCTCGTATCCGGGAACGGATACATCCAGGAACACCACCTCGCTACGGGTGGCGACCGGGACATCCGGGAGGACGTCGGCGTGCAGGACGTCGGCGCCAGTGGCTTTTGCAAGCGCATCGACCGTCGCGCCGCCTGCGGCGCCCTGACCGAAGTCGTTACCGTGCACGACGATCCGGGCGTCTGCGCTGAGGCTCTGGCCGATCCTGGCAAGATCCCCGGCGTACGCGCCATCGATCGTCGCGGCATTGAGTTCGCCCGTGCCGAACTGGATCTGCCCATCGCTTCCGCGTGCGATCAGGTGCACGGCGTCGACCGAGCCGGGCGGCAACTGGGCGAGCACGCCCGCCATCTGGCCCACGGCATCCCGGGCAGGGTCAAGCACAACGACTCGCGCCGACGGACTGATGTCCTGCATCAGCGCCTGATAACCGCTGACCGAGGTATCCACGAAAACGAGTTCGGTGCTGCCCGAGGACACATCGAAGGCACCCGCCAAAGAACGGTCGTCGATGGCCTTGTTGGCCGCTTCTGCCGCTTTGTCAGCCGCTACCCGGTCTGCGACAGCCCTGTCCGTGAAAGCCTTGTCCGCCGTGCCCGGCGCGGCTGCGGATTTTCCGTCCAGGTTCGCAGGTGCGGTTTGAATCCAATCAACTGCGGGAAGCGTCTTGTCGACTGCGGCAGCCTGCGCCGCATCCGCGGGCTTGGCCCCTTCGGCCGCCGCCTGCGCGTTCTTGTCGACAATATCGGCGGCAAGCGCGCCGTCGAAAACGATGCGCTGCTCGAGCGCGAGATAACGGGTCTTGCGGACGAGGGTCTTGCGCGTGCGCTTGGCCTTGCCAGCTGGTTTGCCGGCAGCCTTGGGAGAATCGGGGGAACCGTCGTCTTTGCTCATTTTTCAGGATCGCCTTTAAGCTGCAATAAAACTGCCGAAAATTCAGCAGGTTAAGCCAGCTCGGGACATCTCCGAATGATTGTAAGTGAGGCTTATCCCAATATCCAAGCCAAAGACTGTCCGGGAGAGGCAATTGTTGGCGGAAATAGGCAAAAGTTCGTCAGGGAAAAGAGACCGGATCAGCTCCCTGTTCGGACGATCTCGGCACGAAACGCCGAAAAGCCAAGGCTCCCCCCGGAACTTCTGGATCAGAAACCGCTTTCGCGCACAAAAATAGACAGGGCACGGGAGGCGAAGTTCTTCCCGACCAGGACCAGGCTGGTCTCGATGCGCACGGTGCCCCTTTCGATCGAAGCCACGCCCCCGACCTCACCGACGGGCTCGATCAGGACGCGGTAGACCGGATCCTGGGCCTGCGCCCCGCCCCGGCGGTCGAGGACCGCCGCTATTTCCCCCCCGTGCGGCGACACGAGCAACGGCCGGCCGACCTGCTTGCTGCCGGTCGTATCGATCGACTTGACCACTCCCCGGATCGACGGCGCATCGGCGCGCGAGGACACGAATTTCACTTCCTGGCCCACGTGCACCGACTCGATGGACGATTCGCCAACGTAAGCCTCGATAAGCGCCGACGCCGGCGAGGCGATGCGCATCATCAGCTCGCGCGTCCCGATGGTGCGCCCGGGCATGATCTGCGGCGACATGTCGCGAACCACGCCGCGGATGGTCGCCCTCACGATGAGGCGCTCGGCTTCCTCCTCCACGGATTTCTGCTCCGCGAGCGCCTCGGCCGCCTGCTCCAGCAGCACAAGGCGGCGCTCCTGGAGCTTTCCGCTGGACGCCGAAGTCAGGGACTCGGTGCGCGCGCTCGCCAGTGAGATTGCAGCTTTCTGCGCGCGAAGGTAAAGCTCGGGCGCCTCGAGTTGCACCAATACCTGGTCCGGTTCCACCACCTGCCCCGGCCTGACCTCCACCGACTTTATCTGCGCGGCAAGCGGCGCGTACACGGGCTGCTCCTGCGACACCCGCAGGACCGCCGGCGCGGTCATCTGGTTGGTCACCGGCACCAGCCAGACGACCACGAGCATCAAGCCGAACACCAGCGAAATCGGCGACCACTTAAGGCGGACGAACTTGCGGCGGGTCCAGAGGTACGCCAGCTCCGACCACACCGGTCGGAAGATGAACCACACGAGCTCCATCATCATCATGACGATGCCAAGGATCTTGAAGAACAGGTGGTAAACCATCAGCGCGATGCCGAGGAACACCACCAGCCGGTAGAGCCAGGTCACTCCGGCAAACACCACCAGGCCCACGCGCTGCGAGGCCGAGAAGGTCGGTTCGGGCAGCGGCTCGTGCAGGCCGAAGAACGTGCGCCGCAGCCACCAGCGGGCGCAGGCGCCGCTGCGCTCATGCAGGTTGGGGAAGTCGAGCGCGTCCGAGAGTACGAAATACCCGTCGAAGCGCATGAACGGGCTGGCGTTCACGGCGAGCGTCATCACCCACGTCGTGGTCGCGAGGATGAACAGGACCTGCTTGGTCCCGCCCTCGGGCGTGATGGTCCACAACAGCGTGGCGAAGCACGCCAGCGCGAGTTCGGTCGCCATGCCGGCCGAAGCGATGATCAGCTGCTTTCTGCGGTCGGCCAGTTTCCAGGTCTCGCCCACGTCCGTGTACAGGAAGGGCCACATGACCAGGAACGCGATCCCCATCGCGGGAACCCGCACGCCGTAGCGCTTGGCCGCGTAGGCGTGACCGAGCTCATGCAGGATCTTCGAAAAGGTTGCCGCAATCGCGAAATACAACCCGCCCTGCAGGTTGAAGAAGTACGCAAACGTCCTGCGCAGTTCGTCCCACTCCCGCATCACCAGGTACAGGTCCGCGCAGAAGACGACCAGCAGGATCGTCACGAAGCTGCGCGTCATGAAGAGTTCGGCCAGCGGAAGGGTCCGTTGGAGGAACTTGTCCGGCCGCACGAGCGGCACCCGGAAGAACAGGTAGTTGTGGAACAGCTGCTCGTACCACGGCTTCACCCCGCGCATCCACCGAGTGCGCAGCCGCCCGAGTTCCTCCTTTTCGGCAGGTGCCAGGAGCTGGTTGGACTCGAGGAACTGGATGAACTGCACCACTTCGTCCTCGGTGGGACGCAACGGCGTCTCGGCGGCCACCTGCTCGATCAGGGCGTCGACGTTGGCCGGCCCGGCCCAGCGGGCCAGGAGCTCGAACTCCATCCAGCCGATTTCGAAAAACCGGTTGCGCGCCGGGTCGAGGATGCGCCAGCTCGGCGAGCCGTCGCGATGGCGCGGCCCGGGATAAAGCTTGATGTCCTGCCTGAGCTTCGGGATCTTCGGCGATTCTGGCGGGGGGGCACCGCGCGCCAGCCCCGGGGCTGAAACGGCCAGCGTTTGTCCGGTGGCCACTTAGGGATTCGCCCGGAAAAAGCCGGCCAGCGCGTCCAGGGTCGCATCCGGCGCCTCCGCCATCAGCGAATGCCCAGAGGACCGGATCGTCACGGCCGTTGCGCCGGACAAGGCCTTGATGAGCTCCGCGGACGCCTTGGGGGGAGTCATGACATCCCGGCCCCCGATCACGACCAGCGCCGCACAACCGATTCTTGCCGCGTTTTCAAGTCCGGCCGCATAGTCCTTGCAGGCCTTGAGGTCGGTGTAGAGCACGCCCGGCGCGAGGCGCGCGAGACGCGCCAGCGTGTCCCCGTACATCCACATGCCCGGATTCGGGTTGCTGCCGAACGGGACCTGCGGCGCGTGGCCCCAGATCGTCTCCATGTCGTAGGCGCTCTGGTCGTTGTTGCGCGCGGCTTCGAGGAAGCCGTCCGAGACGTTCATCGGGAACGCAGTGCCGAGCAGCGCGATGCGCTCCACCCGCGCCGGGTGGCGCGCCGCGCACTCGAGCGCGATCAGCGAGCCCATGCTGTGCCCGACGACGCCCGCCCTGGTGACCTTGGCGGCGTCCAGCAGGCGCATCACCCAGTCCGCGGCCTCCCCAATGCTCCCGATCGGCGGCCCCGCGGAGCGCCCGTGCCCGGGCAGGTCGCAGGCGAGGACGTTCCAGCCGTGATAGCCGAAATAGCGGCTCTGCAGTCCCCACCAGCTGTGGTCGAGCCCGGCGCCGTGCACGAACACCAGCGTCGGCTTGCCCGGTTCGAGGTCGTGGGCGGCGGTGTACGCGTAGGCCTTCTTTGCATCAACGGTGAAATCCATCGCGGCGCCTATTTCATCGTGCGCTGCGCGTCTTTAAGCGCACGCGACAGGTCGTCTACCAGGTCGTCGGCGTCTTCCAGGCCGATCGACAGGCGCACCGTGCCGGCGGCGATGCCGGCGCGTTTGAGGGCTTCGTCATCCATGCGGTAATGCGTGGTCGAGGCCGGATGAATGACCAGCGACTTGGCGTCGCCGACGTTGGCGAGGTGCGAGAAGATCCTCAGGCCCTCGATGAATTTCTTGCCCGCTTCCCGGCCGCCTTTCATGTTGAACGAGAACACCGCGCCGCAGCCCTTGGGCAGCA
>JANNWA010000521.1:0-6709 GCA_031408275.1 Pseudomonadota bacterium | reverse complement strand
TCCAGCGGCGTCATGCAGCAGGGGATCCTTCCAGCGCGCGAGGAATTCCTGCCAGTGCGGCTGGTCGAGCTTCTCCAGCGCGGCCCGCAGCACGGCGCACTCGCTCCTGAAATGGGCCAGCGTAGCCGTGCCGCGCAGCAGCTGGTAGCGCAGGTACAGAAGGTAGGTGTTGGCCGTGTCGGCCTCGCAGTAGCTGCGGATGCGGCTGATCCCGCCGCTGCGGAATTCGTCCCACACCGCGGAGCCGTGCATGCCGATCTTGCCGGGCAGCCCCGCGATCTGCGCGACGTCGTCCAGCGGGCTGTTGTTGCGCGGCTGGTACATCGCGAGCACGTCCATGAGGTCGAGGTGCCGGGTGTGGTAGCGGCTGGTGTAGTTGTTGTAGCGGAAGTCGCGGTCCTCGTCGCCGTGCTCCCAGAAGCGCGCGGCGCTGATCCCGTGGATGAGCGCCCGGTAGTTGAGCACCGGCAGGTCAAACCCGCCGCCGTTCCAGGACACCAGTTGCGGGGTGTAGCGTTCGATGCCGTCGTAGAAGCGCTTGATCAGCGCGCCCTCCGGGTCGTCGGGCTGGCCCAGCGACCAGACGCGGATACCCTCAGCGTCGCGCATCACGCAGGCGATCGCGACGACGCGCTGCAGGTGCGGCTGGAGGAAATCGCTGCCGCTCGTCGCGCGACGTTTCTGGAACGCGACCTCGGCAACCTCTGAGTCGGGCAAGGACTCTGGCAGGTCGTACAGGCGCCGGATGCCGGGGCAGTCCGGGACGGTCTCTATATCGAAGGCGAGGACGGGAGTCATTTAGTCCGGAAACACGCCGGTGGACAGGTACCGGTCACCACGGTCGCACACGATGGTGACGATCGTCGCGTTCTTCACCGCTGCGGCGACGCGCAGCGCGACGCACAGCGCTCCGCCCGAAGACACGCCGGCAAAAATACCTTCTTCCCGCGCGAGGCGCCGCGTCATGCCCTCGGCGTCGCCCTGGCCGACATACTCGATCCGGTCGACGGCGCGCTTGTCGTAGATCCTGGGGAGATACGCCTCGGGCCACTTGCGGATGCCGGCGATCTGCGAGCCCTCCTCGGGCTGGCAGCCGACGATCTCGACCTTGGAATTCTTTTCCTTGAGGAAGCGCGACACGCCCATGATGGTGCCGGTCGTGCCCATGCTCGACACGAAGTGGGTGACACGGCCTTCGGTGTCGCGCCAGATTTCCGGGCCCGTGCCCTCATAGTGCGCGACCGGGTTGTCCGGGTTGGCGAACTGGTCGAGCACCACGCCCTTGCCCTCGGCCACCATGCGCTCGGCGAGGTCGCGCGCCGACTCCATGCCGCCCGACTTGGGCGTGAGGACCAGTTCCGCCCCGAACGCGCGCATGGTCTGGCGGCGCTCGAGGGACTGGTTCTCCGGCATGATCAGCACCATGCGGTAGCCGCGCATCGCCGCGACCATCGCGAGCGCGATGCCGGTGTTGCCGCTGGTGGCCTCGATCAGGGTGTCGCCCGGCTTGATGCGGCCGCGCCCTTCGGCCTTGAGGATCATCGACAGTGCGGGCCGGTCCTTGACCGAGCCGGCCGGGTTGTTGCCCTCGAGCTTGGCGAGGATCACGTTGCCGCTCGCGGCGGCGGCCGCCCCGGGGATGCGCTTGAGACGCACCAGGGGCGTGTTGCCGACCGAGGCCTCGAGGGTGCTGAGTTCCACCTCAGCGCGCCCCGGCCCGCGCGGCAAGCTGTTCGCGCACATAGTTTTCCACGCCCTGCTCCACCGTCATGAACTCCCCGGGGTATCCGGCGGAGCGCAGGCCAGAGAGGTCAGCCTGGGTGTAGCTCTGGTATTTGCCGGCCAGCGCCGGCGGAAACGGGATGTACTCGATCGCGCCGGAGGCCACGAGGTCGGCCAGCGCCATGCGGGATTCGCCGCGCGACTCGCGCACGGCGTTTACCACCGCCACGGCGACGTCGTTGAACGTCTGCGCGCGGCCGGTGCCGCAGTTGTAGATGCCGGAGACCTCGCGGTTCTCGAGGAACCAGAGGTTCGCGTTGACCAAGTCGTCCACGTGCACGAAGTCGCGCTGCTGGCCGCCGTCGCCGTACCCCGCGCTGCCCACGAACAGCTTCACCTTGCCGGCCTCGAGGAACTGGTTCAGGCCGTGCCAGGCGACCGAGGCCATGCGCCCCTTGTGAGATTCGTTCTGGCCGTACACGTTGAAATAGCGAAAACCCGCAATCTGGGCGGTTCGCTCGGGCAGCCGCCTGCGCACGCACTGGTCGAACAGCAGCTTCGAATAGCCGTACACGTTCAGCGGCGCCTCGCAGCGGCGCTCCTCGCGGAACGCGGGGCTCGCGCCGTACACGGCCGCCGAGGACGCGTACAGGAGGGCAATCTCCTCTTCCTGGCACCAGTCGAGCAGGCGCCTCGAATAACCGTAGTTGTTCTCCATCATGTAGCGCCCGTCGGATTCCATGGTGTCCGAGCAGGCGCCCTGGTGGAGGACCGCTTCGACGGCGCCGTCGAACTCGCCGGAGCCGACCCGCGCGAGGAACGCACGCTTGTCGATGTAGTCCTCGATGTCGCAACCGGCGAGGTTGTGGAACTTGGCCGCGTTCTCGAGGTTGTCGACCGCAATGATCTGCGAGACCCCTTCCCGGTTCAGGCCTGCGACGATGCGCGACCCGATGAATCCGGCCGCGCCGGTGACGACTATGTACATGAAGGTTGTCCGCGCATTTATCCGAGTGATTGGCCGAACACTTCGGCGTGCGTGGCAACAGCCGTGCCGAGCTTGCCGACGACAATGCCTGCCGCGCGGTTCGCGATTCGCACCGCTTCGGGCAGTTCCGCGCCCGCGGCGAGCATCACCGCCACCGCGGCGATGACCGTGTCGCCAGCGCCGCTCACATCGTACACTTCGCGCGCCTGCGCGGGGACGTGCATCACGCCGTGGTCGTCGAAGAGCGTCATCCCCTGCTCGCTGCGGGTCAGCAGCAGCGCGTCGAGGCCCAGGTCGGCGCGCAGCTTCGCGACCCGCGCCGCGAGGTCGGTCTCGCTCGCCCAGGTGCCCACCACCTCGCGCAGTTCGCCCAGGTTGGGGGTAACGATGCTCGCCCCGCGGTAGCGCGCGTAGTCGTCGCCCTTGGGATCCACGAGCACGCGCTTGCCCGCCGCGCGGGCGAGGCCGATCATGGTGGCGATGTGGGCGAGGCCGCCCTTGCCGTAGTCCGAAAGGATCACCGCGTCGCACTGCGGCAGCGCCGCCTCGAAATCCGCGAGCTTCGAGGCCAGCACCTCGCTCGATGGCGGGGTCTCGAAATCGATGCGCAACAGTTGCTGCTGGCGCCCGATCACGCGCAGCTTGACGGTGGTGGGCATCGCGGCGTCGCGGTGCAGGTTGGCGGAAATGCCCGCCGCATCGACAAGCTCGGCCAGCCGCGTCCCTGCCTCGTCCCCGCCGATCACCGAAAGGAGCTGCGCGCGTGCGCCGAGGGCCGCGCAGTTGCGCGCCACGTTCGCCGCGCCGCCGGGACGTTCCTCCACCCGGTTCACGCGCACCACGGGCACTGGCGCTTCCGGCGAAATGCGCGTCACCTCGCCGAACCAATAGCGATCGAGCATCACGTCGCCCACCACGAGGATGCGTGCTTTGCTGGTGTCGAACGAACGGCCGGTCATCGCGGGGGTCTGCCCGTAGTCCTGCCCGCAGTCCTGCCAATGGCGTGGTACTCGATTCCCAGGCGCTGCATCGCGACCGGGTCATACAGGTTGCGACCATCGAATATGGCCGGCGTCTTCAGTTTCGCCTTCACGGCCTCGAAGTCCGGGCTGCGGAATTCCTGCCATTCGGTGACCACGCACAGCGCATCGCACCCCTCGAGCGCCCCCGCCGCGCTGTCGGCCAGCACGACGCGCGGCTCGTGCGCGAACAACTTGGCGGCCTCATGGCCGGCGACCGGGTCGTACGCCCGCACTGAAGCGCCGGCGTCGAGCAGGCTGGCGATCAGCACCAGGCTGGAGGCCTCGCGCAGGTCGTCGGTGTTCGCCTTGAAGGCAAGGCCCCAGACGGCAAACCGCTTGCCGGAGAGGTCGGCGCCGAAACGCGCCTTGATCTTGGACGCAAGCACGCCTTTCTGCGCCTCGTTCACCGCGTCGACCGCGGCGAGCAGGCGCAGCGGATGGCCGGCCTGCTCGGAAGTGCGCTGCAGGGCCTTGACGTCCTTGGGGAAGCACGATCCGCCGTAACCCGCGCCGGCATACAGGAAGTGATAGCCGATGCGCGGATCCGACCCGATGCCGCGCCGCACCTCCTCGATGTCGGCGCCGATGCGCTCGGCAAGGTTGGCCAGGTCGTTCATGAAGGAAATGCGCGTGGCGAGCATCGCGTTCGCCGCATACTTGGTCAGCTCGGCCGAGCGCACGCTCATCACCATGACGCGCTCGTGGTTGCGCTGGAAAGGCGCGTAGAGCTGGCGCAGGAGCCCGGTCGCGCGCTCGTCGTCGCTGCCGATCACGATGCGGTCGGGGCGCATGAAGTCCTCGATCGCCGCGCCCTCCTTGAGGAACTCGGGGTTGGACACCACGCTGTAGGGCACCTTGGCGCCCCGCGCGGCGAGTTCTTCCGCGATCGCCGCGTGCACCTGGTCGGCGGTGCCGACCGGCACGGTGGACTTGTTGACAACCACGCGGTACCCGGTCATGTGACGGCCGATCGTGCGCGCGGCGGCGACGACGTAGGAGAGGTCCGCCGAACCGTCCTCGCCGGGCGGCGTGCCAACCGCGACGAACTGCAGCTCCCCGTGCGCCACGCTGGCCGCCAGGTCGGTCGAAAACACCAGGCGCCCAGCGGCGCGGTTGCGCGCCACGACCGCGTCGAGGCCCGGCTCGAAGATCGGCAGGCCGCCCGCGTTGAGCGTAGCGATCTTCGCCGCGTCGATATCGCAGCACAGGACGTGGTTCCCCGCGTCCGCAAGGCAAGCCCCGGTGACCAGGCCGACATACCCGGTGCCGATGACGCTGACTTTCATGCTCTAACCCTCATTGCGCAAGTTCGAAATCTTCGGAACGGCGCGGCGGATAGGTCTCCCACCCGCCGCATCCCGGGCAGTGCCAGTGGAACTGCCGCGCCCGGAACCCGCAGGTTTCGCAGCGATAGCGCGCCAGCCGGCGCGCGTGAGTATGAATGAGGTTCTTTACAAGTTCGAGATCGCGGCGGCGCTCGGGCGACGAAGCACCCGCGATCTGCGCTTCCAGCAGGCGGTCGAGGCCCAGCAGCGTGGGGTTGCGGCGCAATTCGTCGCGCACCAGCTTGTACGCCGATTCGGCGCCCTTGGCGTCGAGCGTGTACTGGAACACCGTATCCAGCAGGTCGAGGGACGGAAAGCGCTCCAGATGCCCGGTCAGCAGCGTAAGCCCCTCCTCGAGGCGCCCCGTATCGCGGAACACGTCGAGCAGCCTCTGCGCGACCAGCGCCAGGTAGGTCGGGTCCTGCGACTCGATGCGCTTCCAGTTCTCGATGGCGCGCTCGAGGTTGCCCGCGGATCGCTCCAGGTCACCCAGCTGGACACTCGCTCGCACGCATTTCCGGTTGGCCTTGAGGGCTGCTTCGAGGTGCTTGCGGGCCTCATCCGGCCGCGAATGGGTGGCATCGAACGCCGCCAGCTCGCAGTAGAAATGGGCCACGTCGCGCTCGCGCGATTCGTTGGGACGCACGCCGATCTCGGCCACCATGTCGATCGCCTTCTGCCATTCCTTTTCGGCCTGGTAGATCTCCAGCAGGAAACCGCGCGCTTCCGTGGCAAGCGGGCCTTCCCGCAGGCGGTTGAATACTTCCTCGGCCCGGTCGAGGATTCCGGCCTTGAGGTAGTCCTGGCCAAGCCCGAACAGCGCCGCCAGCCTCTGTTCGGCGGTCAGGTCCGTGCGGTCGACGAGGTTCTGGTGCATGCGGATCGCGCGGTCAAATTCCCCGCGCCGCCGGAAGAGGCTGCCAAGCGCATAGTGCAGCTCGACCGTTTCCGGATCGACCTTCACGACCTCGATAAAGGCCTCGATCGCCTTGTCGGGCTCCTCGTTGAGGAGGAAGTTCAGCCCCTTGAAGTAGGACCGCGGCAGCGCGCGTGACTCGGTGAGCAGGTGCTTGATATCGATCCGCGCGGCGAGCCACCCGAGCCCGAAAAAAACCGGGAACCCGATGAGCCACCAGTATTCGAACTCCATCAGGCGCTGGCGCCGGGCGGGGGAATCGGGACGCCGGCGCCGGGCTTCGCCTCGGGCGGGTCCCTGCGTTCACGCTTCAGGCGCAGGATCTCGCGCCGCTGGCCGAAGAGCGTGGCGAGCGAGGCGGCCAGGCCGAACGCCGCCCCGGCGGCAAAGAACGAGAGCAGCAGCACGATCAGGGGCGCCTGCCAGGCCAGTTCGAAGTAGAAATGCAGGGTGACCGGGTCCGTGTTCTTGATCGCGAACGCGAGCAGGAACAGGAAAACCAGCAAGCGAACCGTCCAGGTGACGAAGCGCATGGCGGGTCCGGGGTCCGGCGCTCGGGGTCAGCCCGGCCTGGGCAGGGAGCGGGACCGCGCCCGGCGATCAGGGCGGGCCTGGACCCTCCGGGGCCGGCGCAGGCTCATCGCCCGCTCAGGCCGAC
This sequence comes from Pseudomonadota bacterium, assembly GCA_031408275.1. GTDB lineage: Bacteria > Pseudomonadota > Gammaproteobacteria > Burkholderiales > SG8-39 > SZAS-79. The sequence continues at coordinate 78 of JANNWA010000521.1, read as the reverse complement.
GCGGCGGACGAAGCCTCGGCCTCCGCGGCGTCGACGCGCTCGCGCAGTTCCTTGCCCGCCTTGAAGTGCGGCACGAAT
>JANNWA010000520.1:0-7867 GCA_031408275.1 Pseudomonadota bacterium | reverse complement strand
ACCGGATCGACGAGGTGGTGGTTTTCCACGGGCTGGGCGACGCGCAGATCAAGTCGATTGCAGCCATCCAACTCGCGATCCTCAAGGGGCGGCTGGCCAAGATGGACTATGGCTTCGAAGTAAATGAGGCTGCCTTGGCGGAACTCTCGAAGGAAGGGTTCGACCCGGTCTACGGCGCGCGGCCACTGAAGCGGGCGATCCAGTCGCAGATCGAGAACCCGCTGGCCAAGGCGATCCTGGAGGGGCGCTTTGCCCCCAAGGACACGATCAAGGTCGACTGGAAGAACGGCTCAATGGCGTTTGCGAAAGCGTAAGAACGCCGAACGAAGCGACCGGGGGGTACGGGGAGGCATTTCCCCCTGTACCTATTTTCCCGCGGAGCGGAAGCGGCAACGCTTCCGCTCTCAGTCTTCGAGTTTGGGCCAGCAACTCTTCCCACAGCCCGCTCATGTCCTTCTGGAACACCGTGTCCGGGTTGGCCTGCACGACCCCCCACAGGCCGCGGTCGATCTCGCTCTTGAGCTCGCCCGGCCGCCAGCCGACGTAGCCGACGAAGTAGCGTGCGTCGTTCGGCGTCTCCTCGATCACCTTGTCGATGGTGGCGGCGCGAAAGGCGATGAACAGGTTCTTCATGAGCGGCAGCGTGCCCACGCCCGGGTTCTTCTCCGCCTTCACCACGGCCACCAGCGCGCCGGCGGCGAACGGGCCGCCATAGCGCACCGGCTCGGCCACCTTCTTGGACGGCTCGTGTTCCGGAAAGAAAGAAACGAGGGACCGGTTCGTCGGCCGGTTGAGGATGACGCCGATATGGCCGCCCCCGGTCAGCGGGGCCGCAATCAGGACCGTATGGAAGTAGCCGGCGTCGCGGAACGCCGGGTGCGCCACCAGGAAGACCGCGTCCTCGTCCGGAGCTTGCGCCGGCGACGCTGCGCCCTGTCCCCAGGCTGCGCCGCTCCAGGCGAGAATCAGCGAGAAGGTCGCGGTGAGGAAGCGGGGCAGCATGTGAGGTTCTCCGTGCGTTGCGTTGCGGTGCGCAAGAATTGTATCGCGCAATCCCTGGTATCGGATATGCAGCTGCGCGAGCGGGTTTTCAGCGCCTGGGCGCGCTGCAGCAGCTCTTCCCACATTCCTTCGGTTTCCGCGCGGAATACGATTTCCTCGTCCGCGGGCAGCACGAGCCAGCCTTCGCGGTTGAATTCGCTTTCGAGCTGGCGCGGTGCCCAGCCTGAAAAACCGGCGTACAGGCGATAGCGCCGGCCGGTGGATGCAAGGAGTTCCTTCATGTTGTCCTGGTGCATCGTCATGTAGAGCTTGCGCAGCACGTGGAACGCGGGCGCGGCCGGGGGATTGTCCGCCTGGAACACCGCGACCAGCGCGTGCCGCATCACCGGGCCGCCGAGGAACACCCGGTCGCGGTATTTGCCGGTATCCACGCCTTCGTCGGCCGGGAAGTCGGAAAGCTTGAGCGTGGTAGGCCGGTTGACGATCACGCCGACAGTGCTGAAATCCTCCGTTTGCGTGACGAGCACGACCGTGCGGCTGAAATTCGGGTCGAGCAGGTCGGGCTTGGCGATCAGGAAAACCCCGTTGGGCCCGCTCGCCGTGCCCTGGGCCGCAGCTGCCGCCGCCCAAAGGAGCAGGACGCAGGCCGCGACGAAGCGCTGCATGGCGCTCAGCTGAATGCCTGGATCCCGGTCTGCGCGCGGCCGAGGATCAGCGCATGGATGTCGTGCGTGCCTTCATAGGTGTTGACCACTTCGAGGTTCACCATGTGGCGCACGATGCCGAACTCGTCCGAGATGCCGTTGCCGCCGAGCATGTCGCGCGCCATGCGCGCGATGTCGAGTGACTTGCCGCACGAATTGCGCTTCATGATGGAGGTGATCTCGACCGAGGCGGTGCCATTGTCCTTCATGCGCCCGAGGCGCAGGCACCCCTGCAGCCCCAGCGTGATTTCGGTCTGCATGTCGGCCAGTTTTTTCTGGATCAACTGGTTGGCGGCCAGCGGCCGCCCGAACTGCAGCCTGTCCATGACGTACTGCCGGGCGCGGTGCCAGCAGTCCTCGGCCGCACCGAGTGCGCCCCAGGCGATCCCGTAGCGCGCGGAGTTGAGGCAGGTGAACGGACCCTTGAGGCCTTCGACGCCGGGCATGAGGTTTTCCTCGGGCACGAACACGTTGTCCATGACTATCTCGCCGGTGATCGATGCGCGCAGGCCCACCTTGCCGTGGATCACCGGGGCCGACAGCCCTTTCATGCCCTTGTCGAGGATGAAGCCGCGGATGCGCCCGTCCTCGGTCTTCGCCCAAACCACGAACACGTCGGCGATCGGCGAGTTCGAGATCCACATCTTGGCGCCTGAAACGCTGTAGCCGCCCGGGACGGTCCTGGCACGGGTCACCATGCTGCCTGGATCGGAGCCGTGGTTGGGTTCGGTCAGGCCGAAGCAGCCGATGAACTCGCCGGTGGCGAGCTTGGGCAGGTATTTCTGCTTCTGCGCCTCGCTGCCGAATTCGAAGATCGGCACCATCACGAGCGAGCTCTGCACGCTCATCATCGAGCGGTAGCCGGAGTCGACGCGCTCGACTTCGCGCGCGATCAGCCCGTAGCAGACATAGGACAGCCCCGGCCCGCCGTACTCGGGCGGGATGGTGGGGCCGAGCAGGCCGAGTTCGCCCATCTCGCGGAAGATCGACGCATCGGTGGTGCCGTTGCGGAAGGCCTCGAGCACGCGTGGCTGGAGTTTGGACTGGCAGTAGTCGTTGGCGGCTTCGCGCACCATGCGCTCCTCCTCGGACAACTGGTCGTTGAGCAGGAGGGGGTCGTCCCAGACGAACTGGGCTTTGGGGAGTTTCGAGGGGGCGTTCATGGGGGCTCCTGCAATCGGGTGGTCTCAGCATGGATTTTACTGCGCCCTGCGTGAATGGGTTGGGCTGTCCGCATGGCGGAAAAACTGTGCTATATCCGTTTCAGGGGCGCGGAGTCGCCGCACAACCAAAATGGAGGGGACGATGAGAAGTAGGACACTGCTGGCCGTGGCGTGTGCGGCCTTTGCCTGGCTGGGTGGCACCTCACCCGCACTCGCGCAAAAATGGCCGGATAAGCCCGTCAGGCTGGTGGTGCCGTACCCGCCGGGCGGCAACGTGGACACCGCGGCGCGCATCGTGGCGCCCGGCATGCAGGAGCTGCTTGGCCAGCCCGTGATCGTCGAGAACAAGGCGGGTGCGGGCGGCATGATCGCCGGCGAGTTCGTCGCCAAAAGCGCGCCGGACGGGTACACGCTGTTCTTCACCGCCAATTCCCCGCTGCTGCACGCGCCGATCATCTACAACCGCCCGGCCTACCAGTGGGACAAGGACTTCACTCCGGTGAGTTCGGTGTCGTTCACGCCGATCGTGCTGCTCGTGCATCCTTCGGTGCCGGCCAAGTCGCTGAAGGAACTCCTGGACCTCGCCAGGAAGGATCCCGGCAAGCTCACGATGTCCACCCCCAGCGCGGGCACCACCAACCACCTGCTCTCCGAACTTCTGCAGTCGCTCACGGGCACCTCCTGGCTGACGGTGCACTACAAGGGCAACGCGCCGGCGAGCACCGCGATGCTGGCTGGCGAAGTGCAGATGGGGTTCGACCAGGTTTCGGTTTCGCTGCCGTACATCAAGCAGGGCAGGGTGCGCGCGATTGCCGTCACGGTGGATAAGCGGGTGCCGTCGCTGCCCGAGGTGCCGACTTTCGAGGAGGCGGGCGTAAAAGGCATGGAAGGCGCGACGTTCACCGGGATCGTCGCGCCGGCCGGAACCCCGAAGGAGGCCGTGGCGCGCCTGCAGTCGGTGATGGCCAGGGTGCTTGCCGAGAAATCCGTGATCGACAAGTTCGACGCGCTGGGCGCGGAAGCGCGCGCGACGACGCCGGAGCAGTTCAACGGCTACCTCAAGGCCGAATACGACAAATGGACGCCCGTCATCCGCAAGGCGAACATCAGGGCGAACTGACATGACCACTCCAAATGTCAACCGCACGAGCATTTACGTCGAAGGCTTCAGCCACAAGAACCCGATCCCGGCGGCCTGCCGCATCGGCAACATGCTCTATTCGGGCAGCATCCAGGGCACCGACCCGGCGACGGGCGGGTACGGCGCCACCATCGACGAGCAGAGCGCGCTGATGTTCGCGCACGTGAAACGCATCGTGGAGGCCGCGGGCGGCACGTCCGGGAACATCATCAAGATGACGGTCTGGATGCGCGACCGCACGCAGCGCGAGGGGGTCAACCGGGAATGGCTGAAGATGTTCCCGGACCCGCAATCGCGCCCGGCGCGCCACGCCATGCAGGCCCCGCTCGACGGCGAGAAGCTGCTCGAGTGCGATTTCATCGCCGTGCTGGGGTAGGACGACCATGGCCGACTACTTCGCGTTCGACCCGAATCCCCGCACGCCAAACAAGGCACCGCCGCCGCTCAGCTGCGACAGCCAGTTCCACGTGCTCGGATCCGCCGACAAGTACCCGCCCCGGCCGGGGGCGGCGTACGTGATGCCAACTGCGACCTGGGAGGCGGCCCTTCGCATGCACAAGGCGCTGGGCATCCAGCGCGGCATCGTCGTGCAGCCGACCACCTACGGCGCCGACCACTCGGCCACCCTCGATGGCATCGCCGCGCTGGGCCCCAATTACAGGGGATGTGCAAACGCGGTAGTGCTGAGTGAGCGTGACGACGCGTACATCGCGAAACTGCACGCCGGCGGCGTGCGGGGCGCGCGCTTTTCGCGCCAGAGCCTGGGTATTGCGCTCTCGGACAAGGACATGGAGCGGTCCCTCGCCCGAATGAAGGACCTCGGCTGGTACGCCAAGATCCAGCCCGAAGCCAACGGCATCGCGGAGAACATCGCCCCGTTCGAGAAACTCGACATCCCGGTGCTCCTCGACCACATGGGCCGGCCGGATCCGCGCCTTGGGGCGAAAGATCCGAGCCTGATGAAGGTCGTGGAACTGCTCAAGCGAGGAAACTTCTGGGTGATGCTGTCGCTGACCGAAAAGATCTCGAAAGCCGGGGCGCCCTGGGACGACGTCATCCCGGTCGCGCGTACGCTCATCGAGGCTGCGCCGGACCGCGTGGTCTGGGCGAGCGACTGGCCACACCCCGTCTCGGTGAAGCAGCCGCCGAATGAGGCGGACCTGCTCGAAGCGCTGTACCGCTTCGTCCCGGACGAGGCGATGCTGATGAAGGTCCTCGTAGACAATCCCGCAAGACTTTTTGGATTCGACCAATGAAACTGCTGTCGTATGTACTAGCGGGCGAAGCCCGCTTCGGTGCGGTGTCTGGCGATGGCGTCGTCGACCTGACCGACAAGCTCGGCGCAGGCATCACAACGCTGCGCGCGGCTCTGGAGGCGGATGCGCTCGGCCGCATCAAGGATATCGTCGCCAAAGCGAAACCCGACCACGCTCAGGCCGGCCTGAAACTCCTCTCGCCGATCCCGTTCCCGGAAAAGATCATTTGCGTGGGCGTCAACTACGGCAACCGCAACGCCGAGTACAAGGACGGCTCGGACCTGCCCAAGTACCCGAGCATTTTCCTGCGCTTTCCGGGATCGCTTGTGGGCCATGGCGCGAAGCTGATGCGCCCACCCGAGTCCGAGCAGTTCGATTACGAGGGCGAGATCGGGGTCGTGATCGGCAAGGGCGGCCGCCGCATCCCGGAGGACCAGGCCGAGAGCCACATCGCGGGCCTGACCTGTGTCAATGAAGGCACGATCCGCGACTGGACCCGGCACGGCAAGTTCAACGTCACTCAAGGCAAGAGCTGGGAGGCGAGTGGCGCCATCGGACCGTGGATGGTCACGTCCGACGAGTTCTCCGGGTTCGGTGATGTAAAAGTCACCACGCGGGTCAACGGCGAGCAGCGCCAGCACGACACGACGGCGAACCTCATGTTCCCGTTCCGCACGCTGATCCGCTATATCTCGACCTGGACCGCGCTGAAACCCGGCGATGTGATCGTCACCGGAACGCCGATCGGGGCCGGCATCCGATTTACGCCGCCCAAGTTCCTGAAGGCTGGGGATGTCGTCGAGGTCGAAGTGTCGGGTGTCGGCACGTTGTCGAACACCGTCGCGGACGAAATGCCGTGAGCGCTGGAGCGCGGTTACGCCTTGGACCTGAGCCGCCGCTGCAGCCAGGGCCGTATCGGGAGGAACAGGCGATAGGCGCCATCGAGCAGCACCGAAAGCGGCCAACGCTGGAACTGGCGGCCGATCGCGGCGACGCCGGGCAGAGCCGCCCATAGATCGGCGAAAGCGCGACCGCCGCTCGTGAACTTTCCATCGGCGTGCAGGACGTGGAATCGCCGGAGAGCATCCTTGCGAAGCAAACCTGGCGCGATCTCTGCCTGCGTTGATCGGCTCGCATCCACCCACCGGATGTCTTCGGCGCCCCGCGCGCGACGATAGAACTGGATCTCTCTCGCACAAAGCGGACAAGCGCCGTCAAAGAAAACTGTCAGTTTTTTCCCCTCTGAACCGGCTTTCGTCACCATGCCACCCTCTCGCCGCGGTAGTCGAGGAAGTTTCCGGAATCCGCCGGGACCATTCCGTCAATCACTGCAAGGACGTTTCCCGCCGCCTCGGAGGGCGATCGGACTGCCAGCCCGTGCTTCGCGAACGGCGCAGAGAGCCTGCTGTCGACCGTGCCCGGATGCATCGCGACGCAGATGGCCTCCGGCTGCCGCCGCCTCAGTTCTATCGCCGCCGTTCTGACAAGTTGATTGAGCGCCGCCTTGGAGGCCCGGTAGCCGTACCACCCGCCGAGTTGGTTGTCTCCGATGCTGCCCACCCTGGCCGACAACGTCGCGAACACGGCCTTGCCCGCGCGCGGCAGCAGGGGCAAGAAGTGCTTCATCAGCAGCGCCGGGCCGATGGCGTTGAGGGCAAAGGATCTGGCCAATTGCTCCGCATCGAGCTGCCGCCAACTCTTCTCCGGCATTGCTCCGTCGCCGTGCAGGAAACCCGTGGCGTCAATGATGAGCCGTGGGGGCGCATCCAGCTCGGAAATGTGGCGGGCGGCATTGGCGATGGTTGCCTCGGAAGTCAGATCCAGGGATGGCGTGCCTGCGCGTGAAAAGCCGATGGCAAGCGGAACCCCAAAGGCAGCCTGGAGCCGGACCTGCAGGGCGCTGCCTATGGCGCCGGAAGCTCCGATCACGACCCCGAGACTTCCCGCAGGAAAGGATGCCAATGGCGCACCTTCCCTCACCTTGCGTGGGCGGCCTGCAGCTTGCGCTTGCCTGCGGCACCGGTCTCGTTGTGCCTGCTGAATTCGCGCGCTGTCAGTACGAATCCAAGAATGATCAGGGAAAAGCAAACGATGCCCGCGTAGAGAATGGTCGAGTCACTCATTTATCTGTCCTTTCGGGAAAAGCAACTTGGCATAGATGCCGAAACCCAGAATCGAGGGCACCCATGTTGCGGTGAAAAGGCCTTCTTCTTTCTGGCCGTTGAACCAGAGGTACGCGGAGATCGCGAAAGACAGCATCACTGACAGCAGGATGCATGCGTCTGACATCTTGATCATGGTTTCTTTCCTTTCATTTGTGGTGGGTTGGAGAAAGTGCGAACGGAACCTAGTCTTCCCAGAAGCCCCATGCTGCGATCATCAGGAGCAGGACGGACGCACCGGCATGCGTTCTGACCGTGGATTCTCCAGGCAACTGCAGTACCAGGGGAACCACGTCCAGTATTCCAAGCAACAGCCAGCCGATGAGTGTCAGCGCAACCGCGAACGAGACCGCGCCAATCGATCGGCGCAGTCTTCGTGGGCGGTTGGCCGCGCTCTCCGATTGCGCTTTCAAGCTTTCTTCACGTAGGCCACGCACCA
>JANNWA010000519.1:0-23921 GCA_031408275.1 Pseudomonadota bacterium | reverse complement strand
CGCGAAGAAGATCGGGGTCGCCAAGTAATGGCGATCCACGAAACAGGGGACGCATCCACGCCCCCCGTACCCCCTCTTCTCGAAGTCCGCGGCATCTCCAAGTCGTTTCGCGGACTCAAGGCCGTCGCCAACGCGAGCCTTGAGGTGCCGCAGGGCGGGCTCGTGGCGCTGATCGGGCCCAACGGGGCGGGCAAGACGACGTGTTTCAACATGATTGCCGGGGTTTTCGCACCGGATACGGGCGAAATCCTGTTCGACGGCAAGCGCATCGACGGCCGGCGGCCCGACCAGATCTGCGTCGCGGGTGTAGGCCGCACCTTCCAGATCGTGAAGCCCTTTGCAGGCTTGAGCGTGCTGGACAACGTGATCGTAGGCGCCTTCAACCGGACGAGGCACCTCTCCGAAGCGAGCAAGGCCGCCGAGGCTATCCTCGACAAGCTTGGACTGGGTCCCAAGCGCGACCTCCCCGCGTCCTCGCTCACACTGCCGGATCGTAAACGCCTTGAAGTCGCACGGGCACTGGCCACCGGTCCGCAGCTGCTCCTGCTCGACGAAGTCATGGCCGGCCTGCGCCCGACCGAATGCGACCTGATGGTCGAGGTGTTCCGCGAACTGAACGCCCGCGACGGTCTCACGATTCTCCTGATCGAGCACGTGATGCGCGCGGTGATGGCGCTGGCGCAGCACATCGTGGTCCTCCACCACGGCGAGATCATCGCGCGCGGCACGCCGCAGGAAGTCGTGCGCGACGCCGCCGTGCTGGAGTGCTACCTCGGTGAGGAGACCGAAGTATGAGCGCCCTGCTCGAGATCGAGAACCTCGACCTCTACTACGGCGACGCACAGGCGCTTTCCGAGGTCTCGCTGTCCGTCGACCAAGGCAAGATCGTCGCCATCGTCGGCGCCAATGGCGCGGGAAAGTCGTCCCTGATCCGCACGATCGCCGGCATCGAAAAGCCGCGCGGCGGCAAGGTGCGCTTCAGGGGCGGCGATATCACGGGCTTCGAGTCTTACGCGACGTGCGACTTGGGCATCGGCCAGGTGGCCGAAGGCCGCCAGATCTTCCCCACGCTCTCGGTTACCGAGAACCTTGAAATGGGCGGGCTGCTGCCGCGCGCACGGGAAAAATCGCGGCAGACGATGGATGAGGTCTTTTCGATGTTCCCCCGCCTCGCCGAGCGCCGCGACCAGCTGGCGGGCACCATGTCCGGAGGCGAACAGCAGATGCTCGCCATCGGCCGCTGCCTGATGGGCCAGCCAGAGTTGATCATGTTCGACGAGCCCTCGCTCGGGCTTGCACCGACGGTCGTGCAGGAAGTCTTCCATATCATCCGCACGCTGAACGCGCGCGGCATGACGATCCTGCTGGTCGAGCAGAACGTGGCGGTGTCGCTGAAGATTTCAGCGACGGCCTACGTCCTGGAGAACGGCCGCATCGTGATGTCGGGCAGCGGCGAATCGCTGCTGCACGATGACCGGGTGCGACAGGCTTACATGGGGTTGTAGGCGTTCGCCTCGTCCGCCCCAGTCAAAGTGCTTTCGCGACCTCGACCAGTTGCTCGAGCGCCTTGCCCCACCCCATGTGGAAGCCCATCTGGTCGTGCTGCTTGCATCCGGCTTCGTCCCTGTGCATCGCCAGCGCCGTGTACTTCGTGCCGCTTTTCCCGCTGGGTTCGAGTGAAATCACGGCCGTGAATACGGGAGAGCCGGCAGCCGGATTGGAAGGCCGGTAGCCTGGCGCGAGCGCACCCGTCCAGACCAGCTTCCTGTTTTTGACGACCTCGAGATAGCAGCCGACGTGCGGGAAGTCCCGTCCCTCGGGCGAACGCATCACAGTGCGGAAAATCCCGCCGGGGCGCAGATCGATTTCGCAGTCGATCGTCGTCCACGGCGCTGGCGTAAACCACTTCTTGAGGTGCTCGGGAGTGGTCCAGGCCTTCCAGACCAGTTCGGGCGGCACGTCCACGACGCGTTCCAGGGCGAGGTCGAGTTTGGAGTCGATCTGGTGAACGAGCGGGCGGGTCATGGTTTGTTCTCCTTCAGTCCAGTTGCACAGGCCCTGCAGATGCAAGCCATATTGCGCTGTTCTTCGGGGACGCGCGCAAGGAGTTCGGGGCCGAAAGTCGCCGACTGGCACCAGCAGGGCTCCGCGTACGTGCCCGATTGGGCGGGTAAACAGCCGTTCGGCCGTCCACACAAGGGACAGCTAGACGCCTTGATGGGCGAAGCCTCTGGCGCAGGAATCATCTTGGCCGCTTGCGCGTCAGACGCTCATCGCCTGCCGCAGCACGCGGATGTAGTTTCCGCCCAGCACGGCCTCGATGCCGGTCTCGTTCAGTCCGCGCTTCGCAAGGTAGCCAGGCAGTTCGGCGAACTCGGCATAGCTCGGCAACGTGGAGCGCCCGAGACCGTTCATGTCGGTGCCGACCTTCAGGAATCCTCGCCTGTCCATTCGCAGTCCTTTTCCGGTGCACAGGGTTCGAGCGCACACTGTGTGGAATAATTGCACAAAACAGCAGGATCGAAACCCAAAAGGAGGGACGCATGCGTATCGCGGCACGTCGATGCTGGTTTGTTCTCATAGCGCTGGTTTGGTGCGGTGCTGCCTCGGCGCAGGCCGATTACCCGAACAAGCCGATCCGGCTGATCACCCCCTTCAACCCTGGCGGGGCAATCGACATCTATTCGCGCCTGATCGCCGAGCCGCTGGGCAAGCGCCTGGGCCAGAACATCGTCGTCGAGGCGATCGCCGGGGCCAATACGATAGTCGGGACGCAGGCGGTCGTGCGCGCCGCTCCTGATGGCTACACCTTCATGGTCACCACCATGTCGACCACGGTAAACAACCGGATCCTGTACTCGAAATCCCTGTCGTACGACCCGGACAAGGACCTCGCGCCGATCACCCAGCTTTCCTACGGCACGGTGCTTTTCGTAGGGCCGGGCGCCGCGCCTTATAAGGACCTCAAGGAATTCATCCAGTGGGCCAAGAGCCGTGATCGCGTCACCTATGGCTCGTGGGGCATCGCCTCCTGGGGCCACCTCGCGGGCCAGATTCTCAAGCGGGATCTCGGCCTGAAGCTGGAGCACGTCCCTTACAAGGGCGACGTTCCCGCCATAACCGATGTGCAGAATGGCGGCCTCGACACGACCTTCTCCAGCCCCACCAGCGCCAAGTCCCGCATCGCCTCCGGCGGGATTCGGCCCATCGCCATGACCGGGCCGATGCGCTCAGCCTCCATGCCGGACCTGCCCACGTTCACCGAGCAGGGCGTGCCCAACGTGGATCTCGCGATCTGGGTCGGGGCCTACGCACCGGCCGGCACGCCGCGTGCGATCGTTGATCGCCTGCAACGCGAGCTAAAGGCCGTGATCAACCTGCCCGAGGTGCGCGAAAAGATGATCACGCAAGGACAGACCCCGGTCGGCAATACGCCCGAGGAGTTTGTCGCCAACGTGCGGGCCGACTACCCCAAATGGGAAGCGCTCATCAGGGCTTCCGGCGCCACGCTGGAATAGCCGGTGCAGACCGATTACGTACAACCATTTCTGTTCGAAGACCTCGACATCCGCGGGCGCCTGGCCTGCCTGTCCGGGACCTGGGGCAAGATGGTCGCGGGGCGTGACTACCCGGCACGGATCGCCGAAGTCCTCGGCCAGACCACCGCGCTCGCGGTCCTGCTTGGCGCAAACCAGAAAGGCTCCGGCCGCGTGACGCTGCAGGTGCGCGGCAGCGGCCCCGTTTCGTTGCTCGTCGCAGACTGCACCTCGGATCTCAGGATCCGCGGCATGGCGCATTTCGCCCCGGGCGCCACGGGCGGCGTACGCGACCTGCTCGGCGACGGGCGGTTCGCGCTGACGCTGGACGACGGGCGCAGCGAGCAGCTCTACCAGAGCATCGTGCCGCTCGAAGGCGACACGCTTTCCGATACGTTCGCCAGCTACCTCTCGCAATCCGAGCAGATGCAGGCGTTCCTGCTGTTGCTTGCCGACGGCGAAGCGGCCTGCGGGCTGCTGCTCGAAAAACTGCCGAAAGCCGACGAGCGCGATCCTGACGGCTGGAACCGAATGACGCGCTTCGCGGCGACGCTGACGCTGGCCGAGACGCTCGACACCCAGCCCTACGATCTGCTGACGCGCCTGTTCCCGGAGGAACTGCTGCGGGTCTACAAGCTCCGCGCGGTGGAATATCACTGCCCTTACGATGTCGAGAAGGTAAAGGACATGCTGAGGAGCCTCGGACGCCCCGAGGTGGAATCGATCCTGGCCGAGAAAGGCGAAGTGTTGATCAAGAACGAGATGTGCAACCACGAGTACCGCTTCGACGCGGCCGCGGTGGCACAGCTGTTTGCGGAGGAAGAATGATCGACACCGGCACGGCCTACGGGCTCCCATCCCCCACCTGGAAAAAAAACCTCACCGAAGTCGGCCCGGGCACGCTCATGGGCGAACTGCTGCGCCGCTACTGGCATCCGGTCGGCCTCACCGCCGATGCGGGTACGGTGCCGCGCAAGGTGCGTGCGCTCGGCGAGGACCTGATCCTGTTCCGCGACGGACAGGGTCGTGCCGGGCTGGTGTATCCGCATTGCGCGCATCGCGGGGCGTCGTTGTACTACGGAAAAACCGAGCTGCAGGGCATCCGCTGCTGCTATCACGGCTGGCTGTTCGACGTGCAAGGCCATTGCCTCGAGCAGCCGTGCGAGGAAGGCGGCGGGCCCCGCCGCGACAAGGTGCGTCAGCCCTGGTACCCGGTTGAGGAGCGCTATGGCCTGGTTTATGCCTACATGGGGCCGCCGGACAAGAAGCCGTTGCTGCCGCGCTACGAATGCCTGGAACTCCTGGAGGCTGGCGAATTCGTCGACGCGGACGACTCAAGCATCGGCTCCGGTGGAGCGGTGATCGTGCCGTGCAACTGGCTGCAGCACTACGAGAACGTGGTGGACCCTTTCCACGTCCCCATCCTGCACGGCTCGTTCTCGGGCGCGCAGTTCACCAGCCAGATGGCAAGCATGCCGCAGGTGCATTTCTCAACCACGGCCCTGGGCGTCAAGGTGACCTCGCAGCGCACGATGGAGGACGGCCGGACCTTCCATCGCGTCACCGAGGCGGCGGTGCCGACGCTGCGCGTCGTGCCCAACCCGCGCGTCGGCAAGTACGGGATGGTCGAGTCGATCGGCTGGGTGCTGCCCATGGACGACACCACGTACCGCATCTACACCGCCGGCCGCGTGACCGAAAAAGGTGGAATGACAAAATTCCGCTCGCGCTTCAACGGCAAAGCCTGGTCCGAACTGACTGAAGAAGAACACCAGCGCTTTCCAGGCGATTACGAGACCCAAGTCGGCCAAGGGCCGATCGCGCACCACTCGGAAGAGCACTTCGCCACCAGCGACAAGGGCATCGCGCTCTTGCGGCGCTTCCTCGAGCAGCAGCTCAAGGCAGTGGCCGGCGGCGCCGACCCGGCCGGCACCGCGTTCACCGAGGAAGCCGCCTACGTCAAATTTGAGGCGGGCAATTTCCTGCTTTAGCCTGGCAACGGACGGCTGAGCTAGGCAGCGGTCGGCCGGGCGAGCTTCGAACCCTGCCAGGTGGTATGGGTGGCGCGTTCGTACTGCGGCGGCACCGTCACGGGCACGCCAAAATGCTCGGCCGCGTGCCAGACCCAGCGCGGGTTGTCGAGGAAAGCTCTCGCCATCGCGACCATATCCGCCTTGCCGGAAGCGACGATCTCTTCGGCCTGGTCTGGGTCGGCAATCATGCCAACGGCACGCACCGCCATCTCCGGCACGGCTTTCTTGACTGCCTCGGCGTGTGGCACCTGGTAGTTCGGGCCGATCGTGTAGCGCGTCTGGCCGAGCAGCGCTCCGGTGGTCACGCAGACGTAGTCGTAGCCAAGCTTCTTCAGCGCGCGCGTCAACGCGATCGTGTCTTCGATCGGCGTGCCGTTGTCGACCCAGTCGTGGGCCGAGATGCGCGCGCCGAGGCAGCGTTCCCTGGGCCAGACATCGCGCACGGCGCTCGCTACTTCAAGCAGCGCGCGCATGCGCTTTTCGGGCGACCCGCCGTAGGCGTCCGTGCGCTGGTTTGAGAGCGGCGAGAAGAACTGGTGCAGCAGGTAACCGTGCGCGGCGTGCAGTTCGACCACATCCAGGCCCAGCCGAACGGAGCGCACGGCGGCTGCAGCAAAGGCGTCGACTATCGCCTTGATCTCGCCGACACTGAGTTCGCGCGGCGTATGCCATCCCGGCCGAGTGTCACAAGGGAGCGCCGAGGGCGCAACCGTCTGCCAGGGGTTTTCGAGCGGCCCGAGCGCCGCGCGGCCCGCCCACGGCACCTGCGTGGAGGCCTTGCGGCCGGCATGGCCCAGCTGGATGCCGATCGGGTTCTTCGTGAGGCGACGGCAGAAGTCGATCACGCGTTTCATGGCCGCCTCGTTGTCGTCCGTATACAAGCCCGCACAGCCGTGGCTGATGCGCCCTTCGCGCGTCACGGCCGTAGCCTCGATCACGACCAGGCCGGCGCCGGAGATTGCCATGCTCGCAAGGTGCGCGAGGTGCCAATCTCCCATGCAGCCGTCATTCGAGGAGTACTGGCACATCGGCGCGACGACGATGCGGTTAGGCAGTGTGATGCCCCCGAGCTGGATCGGGGTGAAAAGATTCGGAGTCATATTTCCTCAGGACGGGAGGGGGTACGGGGGAACCGGAAGGTTCACCTGTGCCGATTGGGAAGAGATACGCCGATGAGGCTGTCGCGCGTCACGAGCGCTGCGAGCTGGGCTTCGGAAAAATTCCCGGTGTCGGCAGGTCGCATGGGCAACACGAGGTAACGCATGTCGGCCGTGCTGTCGTGCACGCGGATGGCCACCTCGTCCGGAATCCTCGTCCCGAATTCCTCGAGCACCGCGCGCGGCTCGCGCACCACCCGGCTGCGGTAGTTGCGCGACTTGTACCACTCGGGCGGCAGGCCGAGGAGCATCCGCGGATAGCAGGAACAGAGTGTGCAGACGATCACGTTGTGCACCGCCGGGGTGTTTTCGACCACGATCAGCCTGAGCCCCGGGACCTCGAACCCCAGCTCCTCCGCGGCCTTGCTGCCATCAGCCAGCATGCGGCCCTTGTATTCAGGGTCAAGCCAGGCGCGGGCCACCATCTTCGCTCCCCGTTCCGGGTTGCGTGCACGGATTTCACCCATGGCCTGCTCGACCTCGGTCTCGGTGATGACCCCCTTCTCCACCAGAAGCTCCCGCAGGCTGACCTCCATCATCTGGTAGTAAGTGAGCGGCTGATAGGTGCCGAGATCCTTGTCGCTCATGACGCGGGCTCCAGCCAATGTTGGTAGATCTCGATCTCGACCACATCTTTGGGGCGACCCGCGTACTCCGGCCAGACTTCCTTCTGCACGAAACGCACGCGGTACAGGGGCTGGCGGGGCTTGCCGGAGCGCGCGTAGGCCAGCTCTTCCGGATTCGGGAAGGCGCCGCACAGCCGCTCGATCACGCCGGTGTGCCCGCGGATGTACCACGGCGTGCGGACATGCCCCAGCGGCGCGGCCTTCAGCACCCGGACGCGGTCGCCGGCCTTGAACCTGGCGTCGACGCGCTCAGCAACCGCGGCTGTCATCTGGCTTGATCTTCCCTGCGGCAGCGCGCGCCTCAACATCGGCCATCTTGCGCGCGAGGTCTTCGGTCGAAATCGTGCCGTGCTGGAGCATGGTCTGGGTCAGCGAAATCACCCAGCGTTCGTAATAACTCATCCGGTCGTACGCGGCCGGGCCGATCGATTCGATGTTTTTGCGCAACTCGTCGACGGTCATGCGGCGCTCGCCACCCGTCACCCCGGTCAGCAACATCATCATGGCGTCGACACGGCGCTCCCACTCGGCATAGTCATGCTCGGTCGGCTCCACCCGTTCAGCCGGCAGGCCGCCCATGTCGTGGTAGCTGCGGCCCGGCTCGTCCATCAGGCCACCCACTCCGAAACGGGGGCTTTGGCCTCGTGCAGCGGCTGGCAGAGGATATCGACCAGGGCGGGGCCGGGATGCGCAAGGGCTTGCTTGAAGGCCTTGCCCAGTTCCGCCGGGTCGCTCACGCGCCAGCTCTTCACGCCGTAGGCTTCGGCCACCGCGGCATGGTTGGTGGTACTGAAGTCGACCGAGAAGTAACGTTGATTGAAGCCGCTTTTCTGCCCGGCCTTGATCCAGCCGTACACGCTGTTGGAGATCACCACGAACGTGATCGGGAGCTTCAGGCGCACGATGGTCTCGAGTTCGCCGACTGTGAAGCCGAAGCTGCCGTCGCCCATGACCGAGACGCACTTCACGCCGGGGCGTCCGAGGTGCGCGCCTACCGAGGCCGCCATCGAATAGCCCAACGCGCCGTGCGCCCGGTTCGAGAACAACCGCCGACCGGTGCCGCGCACCGGGAAGTAGGCCGACAGGTACGGGCACGGCGTGCCCGGATCGGCCACCACGATCGCATCGTGATCCAGCGCCTTGGCCAGTTCCGCGACCACGCGCTCTGGCTTGATCGGCTGGTCGTTGGAGGCAGCGAGCACGTCGAACTTGGCGAATTTCTCGCGCCTCGCCTTGTCGATTGCCTTGGCGTCGAGCGGACGCTTGACCGGGGACACGCCCGTGGCGAGTTCCTGCACCAGCGCCTGCAACGCCAGCTTCGCATCGCCCACCAGCGGCACGTCCACCCGGTAGTTCGTGCCGATCACCGCGGGATCGACGTCGATGTGGATGACCTTGACCTTGCCCGGGGCCGGATAACGCCAGCGCTCCGTCGTGACCGAGCCCGCGCGGCAGCCGACGAAGATGACCAGGTCGGCCGAGTTCACGATCGAACGCGTCTCGGTCGTGCCGCCGTTCGACCCCACCACTCCTACCGCTAACGGATGATCCTCGCCGATCGAGCCTTGGCCGCTGATCGTCGTCGCCACGGGCGCCGACAGGCATTCGGCCAGTTCGATGAGGTCGCTCTCCCCGCCCGAGATCACCACGCCGCCGCCGCAGATGAACACCGGCCGGGTCGCACTGCGCAGCATCTTGGCTGCGAGTTCAACGTAGAAAGGATCGGGCGCGGTCCTTCGCGCGGGGTATTGGCCCAGGCTGGGGTCGCCCCAGACATCGTCGGCCTCCACCGCGCCGCCCTGCACGTCATACGGCAGCGCGATGTGCGCGGCGCCGGGACGTCCGGTTGTCATGTTGTTGAACGCCGCGCGGAACACGCGCGGTATGTCCGCAGCCCGGTTGAGCACGGCGTTCCATTTGGTGAGCGGCTTCATCAGCGCGCCCTGGTCGAGTTCGGTCAGCGTGTACCTGCCGCGCGACGACACTGAAATGTCGCTCGTAATTGCGAGCACCGGGACGGACGACTCATTCGCTTCGACGATCCCCGGCAGGATGTAGGTCGCGCCGCCACCCGAAGGGCCTTCGCAGACCCCGACCTTGCCGGACACGCGTGCGTAGCCGTCCGCCATGTACGCCGCGGAGCGCTCATCCCGCGTGAGAACGTGCTTCATGCCGTGCGGGAGACGCGCAAGCGCGTCGTAAAATGGCAGGCTGGTGTCGCCGCACAGTCCGAAGATGTACTCGACCCCGTGCGCCTTGAGCATTTCGACGGCGGCTTCGCCGCCGGTCATGGTCGCTGCCACGTGGTTGCCGCCTGCGGCCGCCTTGGGATCAATTCGTTTATTCATAGCCGCCAATTGTGTACATTACCCTCCCCTGAGGCAAGGCATTATGGCGAACCAGATCTCCACCGAGTCCATCCCCGAGCGGCAGCGTCCGGCCGCAGGCACGCTCAACCTCGACCATGTAGCGCACTTCGTGCCCGACATCGACGCGGCTTGCGCAGTGCTCAAGCAGTTAGGCTTTGCGCTGACGCCGTTTTCACTGCAGACCTCGCGCAATGACGCCGGCGAATCCGTGCCGGCCGGCGCCGGCAACCGCTGCGCGATGCTCGAAGACGGTTACCTCGAGTTCCTGACACCCACCGGCGACACGCTGGTCGGGCGGCAGATCCGGACCGCCATCGCGAGGCACACCGGCCAGCACCTGATCGCGCTCGGAACGCCCGCGGCGGAAGAAGACCACGCACGGCTGGCGCGGCATGGGTTCTCTCCTCTGCCGCTCGTCAACCTCCAGCGCGAAATCGATGAGTCGGGGGAATTGCGCATAGCGCGCTTTACCGTGGTGCGCGTGCCGCCCGAGGCGATGCCCGAAGGGCGGGTGCAGTTCGTGCAACAGCTCACGCCCGAATGCCTCTGGCAGCCGAAGTACGTGGAGCATCCCAATGGCGTCACGGGCCTGCTGGCGACATTCGTCGTCGCCGAGGATCCCGCGAAGGTGGCCGCGCGATATGCGCAGTTCGCCGGGCTCCTGCCGAAGCGTATCCAGGGATTCGTGCGGCTCGCCACCGGGCGCGGTGATGTACTGATCGGTAGCGATACCGCATGCAAATCCTTGTTCGGCAGCGAACCGCCCACAGCGCCGGCGATGGCCGGCTATGCGCTTGCGTGCAGGGATGCCCCGGGATTGAAGGCACGCCTGCTAGCGGCCGGTTGTTCCGTGAGCGAACCCTCGCCGGACCTGTTTGCCGCCCAATTACCGCCGGAAATCGGTGGCGCGTGGCTGTTCGGGAGCGAAGGGGCTTACAAGGACTGGCTGTCGCCGGTCTGTTAATTCACGCTATGCGACGACTTCGAGACCACGCTTCTGCACAAGGTGAAGCAGCTTCAGCGCCGTTCCAGTAGGGCGCTTCTGACCGATCTCCCACTTCTGAACCGTCGAGACACTGGTATTTAGGAGCGCTGCAAATACCGCCTGGCTGACACGCGACTGAACCCGAATTTTTCTGATCTTGCTGGGCGACAAAGGCTCTACCGGAGGCAGGCACAGGCGGTCGAATTCGCGCAGCGTGACCTGCTCCATCACGCCAGCGGCATGCAGCCCCTTGGCCGTCTCGTGCACGGCCTCAAGAATTGCCGATTTAGTCTTGCGCATCGCAATTTACCTCCATCAATTCACCTGCACGTTGTGCGGTAACCAAAGCCGGCGGCAACAGCGATAACAGGTGCGAGGCCAGTTTCTTCAGAGACTCTTCCTCGTCCTTGTCGATATTGCTCCGGACATTCTTCGGAAAGCCGAATACAAAAAACCACTTGCTACCTTTGTTCGTCGCCACCAGCGTACGAAACCCGCCGCTCTTGCCCTGACCCGGGCGGGCAATCCGCTTCTTCAGTAGCCCGCCGCCGAGATCGGCTTCATACAATCCAGCCTGCATTTCACGGACTGCCTCACAGATGGCACGCGTGCTCAAGTCTTGTTTTCTGGCCCAACGGTCGAACCATCGAGTCTTGTAGATCTTCATCCGCGTCTCTCCGCTTTCATATATAGCACTTAGTGCTACACGTTGCAAGTGAAGGCGATTTCGGGCGCATCTCGAGAAAGTCGTTGCGGCCTGCATCGATGCCGAATTGGGCGCTTACCAGAGTCTTCCGGAAATCGACGATGCACCGCTGCGACCGTAGCTCCGTCCGAAGGGCGGCGCCCATCGTCTGTTCGATACAGCCTCCAAAGGCTTGTTGTGTTGTGCGCGGGAGTTGTGAGCCGGAGTTGTGAACCGGGGTTCCGGCAAGAGCCGATTTAGGCTGGCAAATTAGATATTGCTCGTCTAATTTGCTATTCATGTTCGAACGCTTTGCCCCCCTTCGGCGCGCCAGGATCGTCGATCTGATAGCGGGCATCGCACAATTCGGGCCGCAGATCGGGCGCGCGGGAGTCGCCGAGGGTATCTCCGGACCTTCGTGATATCGCGAGCGAACGTTGCCCTCTCCGGACTCGCGAAGTTACCAGCGAAACTGAAACGGCCGGTATGTATCTTCGGCCAGGAATGTATTAGCCAACCCCTTTGCCTGATGCTCCAGGATCCGCGCGGGTGAGAGCATCTTTTCGCGCCAGCGGATCGGTCGGTTCCACATGCGATGAAATGCCTGGACCAGCAGTCGTCGTACTGAAATGCGCAGGTTCCCATGCCGGCCGACCTGTGGCCGGAAGCCCCGACCAAGCATTCCAAGCACCAGGCGGTCCCCGAACGGCGCCCGGAATTCTTCGATCAGATCGAAGATCATGCTGCCCTGATCGCGTTCGGATCCGTGCATGATGCCAGAGTAAGGATCCAGTCCTGCATGCACGACCGCCTTCCATATTTCGCCATACAAGACGCCGTAGACGTAGTTGATTGCCTGATTGAACGGGTCGATGGCCTCCCTAGTACGGCGGCCCGGGAACGATAAGTCTTCCGGGACGAGTTGAGCCAGCGAAGACCAGTATCCGGCACCTGTTGGTGTCGAAGAGCGTGCTAGCGGCGCTGATTGGCTTTCGGCCGGTCGAAGCTGAAATCAGCAGGCAGGCGACCTCGAAAGTTTCGAATGCACGCGAGCAGCTCGCGTGAGCCGGGCTTCCTGCTGACCTCGAACGCCCGCGCCTGTACGGCCTGGATTTCGATGTCGTCGCCCTGCTTGGGATTCAACACCTTCACGACGAACCTCCGGTGCGATTGAATATGCACCACTTATCGGTATGTCCGACGGACGCAAGCAGGTGGCTCACGCCGATTCGTCAAGTAACTGCCGCACCTGCTGAGCGATCACGCGCGGCGCATCAGGCGACAGGTCGAATACCCAGATGCCGTCTTTCTGCGTGAGCGGCAGATTTTCCGCACGGCCCCGGCGAATCAATTCCGATACGGCCTGACCGAGATTCAGCTCGTGCGCCTTCGCGAACCCGCGAGCTAGCGCCAATGCATCATTGTCCAAATTGATCGTGGTACGCATGAACGTGGAGCTATCCTTGAAAATTAGACGTCCGATATCTAATTCGCAATGCTTTTCATTGACACAAGAATACCTTACCCCGCAGCGCGCAGCACCAGCTCCGCCCCCTTCTCCGCGATCATGATCGTGGCCGCGTTGGTGTTGGATGAGGTCATCGTCGGCATGACCGAGGCGTCGATCACGCGCAGCCGCTCGACGTTGCGCACGCGCAGTTGCGGATCCACCACCGAACGAGCATCCCCGCCCATGCGGCAGGTGCCGGTTGCGTGGAACACCGTGCCGCCCTTCGAACGCGCGAATTCCCACAGGTCGGCGCGCGCGGCCTTTTCCGCGCCAGGCATGGTCTCCAGATCCCAGAGGTCGCGGAACGCCGGCTGGCGGTAGATCTCCCTGAGCATTTCCAATCCCGAGACGATCACCTCGCGATCGTGCGCCTCGGAAAAATAGCGCGGCTCGATCTTCGGCTGCACGAGCGGGTCGGTCGAGCGGATCGAAACCCGGCCACGCGACAGCGGGCGGCACTGGCAGGCCGAAGCACTGAAGCCCGAATAGTCGTGCAGCGGTTCGCCGGGCTTGTCCACTGAGAGCGGCATGACGTTGAACTGGACGTCGGCGCGCGAGTCGCGGGCATGGGACGTGCGCCCGAAACCGCCTACCTGCCCCGCGCCCACCGTCAACGGGCCGCGATTTTGCAGCAGCCACTGCAGGCCCATCTTCGCGAGCTCATAGGGGTTGCGCACCTGGTCGTTGAGCGACATCTTTTTCTTCAGGCGAAGGATGACCCGCGCCTGGTAATGGTCCTGCAGGTTCTCGCCCACGTCGGGGGCATCTGCGACGATGCCAATGCCGTGCGAACGCAGCAGGTCCGCGGGTCCGATACCGGACAACTGGAGTACCTGGGGCGACTGCAAGGCCCCCGCAGCGAGAATCACCTCGCGTTCCGCGCGCGCCTGCCTGAGCGCCCCGCCTTCCGTCCACTCGACGCCGGTCGCGGCTGTCCCGTCAAAGAGCACGCGCGTCACATGCGCACGCATCGTGATCGTGAGGTTCGGGCGCTTCTCCACCGGCCGCAGAAAGCAGCGCGCAGCCGACGAGCGCCACCCGTCCTTCATCGACAGCTGGTAGGCCCCTACCCCGTAGTCCGTGGCGCCGTTGAAATCCGGGTTGAACGGCAGGCCGAACTGCTGCCCGGCCTCCAGCCAGGCCTCGCAGTACGGGTGGTCGTTCTGAAGGTCGGAGACCCCCAGTTCGCCGGAGGCGCCGTGATACTCGCCTTCGCCGCCCGCATAATTCTCCGAGCGCTTGAACACCGGCAGCACCGACCTGTAGTCCCAGCCTTCGGCCCCTGCCTTCACCCAGTCGGCATAGTCCTCGCGCTGGCCACGGATGTAGATGAGGCCGTTGATCGACGACGAGCCGCCGAGTACCCGTCCGCGCGGCCAGACCACGTTGCGGCCCGCAGTCCCTTCGCTTGGTTCGGTGTCGAACTGCCGCGTATAGCGCGGGTCGACCATGGTCTTGAAATAGCCGACCGGCAGGTGAATCCAGAAATTGCGGTCCGGCCCGCCGGCCTCGAGCAGCAGTACCCGGTGGCCCGCGCCCGACAGCCGGTTGGCGAGGAGGCACCCCGCCGAACCGGCGCCGACGACGATGTAGTCGAAGACCGGGTGATTCAAGCCGGACCTCAGCGCGTCGCCTTGATCTTCAGGGCCGCGTCCAGCAGCGAACGCGGCGCGATGAGGTCCTGCGCGCTGGCAGGCATCTGCTTGATCGCTTCTGCCTCGACGGCAATGCGTGCCTGCTGCTCGACCTGCGCCACCAGACCCGTCTTGCTGACGAACGAGAGCGGCGAATCGTTCGAGAGCAGGGATTGGATGGTCGTCGGCGGCTGGGCCTTCAGCAGCTGCTCGGCTGCCGCCCGGTCGATGCCGTTCGCCTTGCCGATCGCCGCATAGACCACCTCGGCATCCGCGCCGCCCTTGGCCAGCGCGTCACGCATTTCGATGTTCGCCTGGTTGAGCGCAGCGACATACCGCGCCGCCGCTTCAGGCCTCGACGCAAGGAATTCCTTGGTCATGGTCCAGATCGAGCTCGAAGGGAACCCGACATCCACGGCGCGCTGAACGAGCTTGGCACCCGAAGCCTCAAGGCGCGCGCCCCAAACGTCCCAGACGTAGTACCCGTCGATCTGGTTGCGCTGGTAGGCGGGGACCGCAACGGGCGGCGCCACGACGACCATGTTCACGTCCGAGGGCTTCATGCCGGCCTTCGCCAGCGACCAGCGCAAGGCGTAATCGGCCTGGGAATTCTTGGCGATGCCGATGTTCTTGCCTTTCCAGGTCTTCGGGTCGGCCGTCATCCCCGAGGCGGGATTGGCGTACAGGCCGAGCTTGGTCGTGCTTGCGTCGGCATACACGACCCTCAGGTTGATCCCGATCGAGTTGGCCACGATCATTGCGGACGGCGCCATCGTCGCGGTCTGCACCTCTCCGCTGCCGAGCATCGGAAGCAGCGCCGCGCCATTGGCGCCCTCGACCATGTCGATCTTCAGGCCGAACCGGCGCCACAGGTCGACGTGCTGCGCATAGGCGAAATCCCAGGACGCGCCGGGTCCCCAGGCGAGCTTCACCACCTCCAGCGCCCCGTCGGCCGCAAAGGCCGCCCCCCCAAGAGCTACCGAGCCCACGGTGGCCATCCCCGCAGCCAGTGACCTGGCCGCCTTCAACAGTTTCGCTTTCGACATCATGATCTTGTTCTCCTCCGTTGTTGTTCAGGCAGGAACGAGCCGTTCCAGTTGGTCGATCAGTTCGTGCTTCAGTTGCGTGAATTCCGGGCGCAGTACGACGTCCCGGTAGTCCTCCCGGCTGCCGAACGGCACCTCGACATGCCGGATTATGCGGCCCGGGGATGCCGACATCAGGAATACGTGGTCGGAAATCAGCAGCGCCTCCTCGACATCGTGAGTGATGAACAGCACCGTCCGCAGTCCCTCGGACTTCACCACGTGCTTGAGGAGTTGCTGCATCGAAAGCCGGGTCTGCGCGTCCAGCGCGGCAAACGGCTCGTCCATCAGCAGCACCGGGCTTTCGGCGATCAGCAGCCTCGCCAGTGCGGCACGCGACTGCAT
This sequence comes from Pseudomonadota bacterium, assembly GCA_031408275.1. Lineage (GTDB taxonomy): Bacteria > Pseudomonadota > Gammaproteobacteria > Burkholderiales > SG8-39 > SZAS-79. The sequence continues at coordinate 7,956 of JANNWA010000519.1, read as the reverse complement.
GCCTCCCGACATCTCGTGCGGATGCAGGTCGCGCGCATCGCGCAGTCCCACGCTGTCCAGGTAGTGCATGACCGCCTCGGCGAGCTCCGCGCTGGACCGCTCGCGGCCCAGTCCGTGGCCGTACCGGCAGGGAAACGCGACGTTGTCGAACACCGTCATCCACGGCAGGAGCGTCGGCCGCTGGAACATGAAGCCGCGGTCCGGTCCGGGCTCGGTCACCTGCCGGCCGTTCACCAGCACCTGCCCTGCGGTCGGGAGCGTGAACCCGGCCACCATGTTGAGGATCGTCGTCTTGCCGCAGCCGGTGGGCCCGATGACGGTCGCCGTCTCGCCGGCCTTGACGCTGAATGACACAGTGTCGAGCGCGAGGCGGCCGCCGCCGCGGGTATCGAAGGACTTCGACACCGCATCGAGCCTGATCTGCGGGCTGCCGGGAACGACGTCGCCGCTCATCGTCCGACCCAATGCAGCATGCGCCGCTCGATCATCAGGAACCCCATGTCGATGGTCACCCCGACGAGGCCGATCAGCGCCACGCCGACGTAGACCTTGTTGATCGCATAGACCTGCGAAGCGCTTTGGATGAGGTATCCCAGGCCTACCTGCGCCGCGATCAGTTCAGAGGCCACGACCACCGCCCAGCTCAGCGCCATTGCGGTGCGCAGGCTGACGAAGATCTCGGGCAGCGCGGAGGGCAGCACGATGCGGAACAGCGTGGAAAACGTGGACAGGTGGTAGGTGCGTCCCAGCCGGAAGTAATCGTTCGGCACCGAGCGCACCCCGCTCACCGACCCGAGCAGCACGTAGAGGAACGCGGTCATGAAGATCACGAACACCTTGGCGAATTCGCCTATGCCGAACCAGATCACCACGATCGGAATGAACGCCAGCGCCGGGATCGGGCGCAGGAAACCGAAGATCGGCAAAAGGAACGCGCCAGCGCGCTTGTTGTACCCGAGGACGATCCCGAGCGGCACGCCGATGCAGGCCGCGACCGCGAAACCCGTGGCGGTGCGAAACAGGCTCGCGCGGACATGGGCCAAGAGGCTGTGGCCGCCGTAGCCCTTTTGCCAGAGCTCGGCCGCCGCCGCGGCGATCCCCGAAGGCGTGCCCAGGTACTCGGCCTTCACGCCGGCCACGACGCCGAGCGGGATGATGTATTCCCAGACCAGGAGCGCGAGCGCCACCACGGACAGTGGCGGGAGCGCCTGCCAGCCGAAACGCCTTGCGGTGCCCAGCCAAGCGGCTTCGCTTGCGCTCAAATACCCCCTCCCGGAAATGGTGCCGAACGATCGCTTCGCGGACCTCGCCGGCCCGCAACGAATCTAATGTACCATACATAGGATGTTTGCCATCCTGCAGCGCCCGGGCCTTTCCATGCGGAGTATTGCGTGAGCACCGTCTTCGCGAAGAGCCCGGTCCCGCGCTATGCCCAGCTCGCCGACCTGCTGCGCCAGAGGATCGCGCGCGGCGTGTGGGCCAAGGGCCAGAAGCTGCCGTCCCTCGAAGAGTTGGTGCGCGAATTCGACGTGGCGCGCGTCACGGTGCGGCAGGCGGTCGAACTGTTGGCGCGCGACGGCCTCCTCTCCCCCCAGGCCGGCCGCGGCACTTTCGTGACTGCCGTTCCCGAGCAGGACCGCAGGCTCAAGCTTGAAACCTCGTTGCGCGCTCTGGCCGACGTCTACCGCAACGACAAGCCCAAGCTCACGCTGATCGAGGAAGCATCGGCCAAGCCGCCCCTGCAACCCGCCGACGGCACGGCGGCGCTGCGGTACCACTTCATGCGTCGCGTGCATTCAACCGGCAACGCGGCCTACTGCCTGATCTCGCTGTACCTGGATGACCGGGTCTTCCGCATGGCGCCGTCGAGGTTCCGCAAGGAAACCGCGATTCCCGTGCTGCTCGAACTGCCCAGGGTCAGGATTGCAAGCGCGCGCCAGACCGTCACCATCTCCACCGCCGACGTCGAGGCCGCCGAACACCTTGGCGTCCCGCTCTACTCGCCGGTCGCCCTGGTGCGGCGGGTGTTCACCAGCGCGGATGGAACCGTGCTCTATCTCGCGGAAGTGACTTATCGCGGGGACTACATCCATTTCGAGATGGACCTTCGCCCGTAGCAACCACAAGGGGATCCCATGCAGCCGCTGAACGCCGCAGAAATCGAGCGCTACCGCCATGACGGGATCGTCGCGCCGAAAACGGGCCTCAGCCCGGCCACGGTCGCGGAGCTGCGCGCCAAGCTGGAGAGCTTCCTCGTGGAACAGAAGATCACGGACGCCGATTACGTCCCCGACATCATCGAACGCGACCCGACCTGGATGAAGTACGCGGTGATGCCCGAGATCCTGGATGCGGTGGCCCAGCTGATCGGCGAGGACATCATCGTCTGGGGCTCGGCCCTGTTCTGCAAGGCGGGCAAAGGCGGCAAGGCCACGCCCTGGCACCAGGACGGGCACTACTGGCCGATCCGCCCGCTCGAAACGGTCACCGCCTGGATCGCGATCGACAACGTCAACGCGGAAAACAGCTGCCTGCGGGTCATCCCGGGCACCCACCGCGACCGGGTCAGCTACTCCCACGATGTCGACAACAGCGACAAGATCATCTTGAACCAGGTCCTGAAACCGGAGCACCTGCAGAGCGCGCCTCCGCGGGATATCGAGTTGGAGCCTGGGCGATTCTCAATCCACGACGTGTACCTGATCCACGGCGCCGAGCCGAACAACTCCGGCAAGCGGCGCGCCGGCATGGTGTTCCGCTACATGCCGGCCACCTCGCACTTCGACCGCGAGCTGGCTGCGCAACAGGTGCGCGACATGGGCGTGCTCGACCTGACCAAGAGAAAGCTGCATCTCGTGCGCGGCGTCGACCGCTCCGGCAGGAACGACATCTACCGCGGGGCCTGACGAGCGCCGGCGATCCTGCCAACGACAGGTGAACGCCTTAAAGGCCGGTTGCCGCGCTCGCAAGCCGCGCCCAGCGGTCGGCGGTTACAGGATCGTTGAGGCATACGACCTTTGCGCCGGCAACCCGTGCGGCGCGCTCGAGCAACTGAATGTCCGCCTCGTGCTGCCGTGCCACGTGCGGATCCTCGAAAAATATCACCCGGCTGCACGCGCCGTCGAGAAGCATGCTTGCTATCTGCGCGTCGCCACCCAGGGGACCCGAGAGCATCGGCACGACCCAGTTCGAGCGGATCCGATTCAATCGGGCGCCTGTCGTGCCGGTTGCTACGCGCGCACGAAATCGGGACAGCAGCGCGAAGTGCCTTCGGGCAAATGCCACCATCGTCCGCTTATGCCGGTCGTGAGCGATCAACGCCACGGTTTCACGGGAAAAGTCGCATTCGCGCGGCAGCCGGCCGGCCATCAATGAAAGCCACTCGTCCGCTCCCGCAAAGGTCGAGAGGAATGGCTTGCCGTGCACCACGCACTGGCGCTTGAGCGCCTGCGCCTCCGGGAAGATCGACGTCGGGTCGTTCGGGTCGATGAGGTAGATCACCAGGTCGAGCGCCTGCCCGGCTTCCGGGGTGACCACCCGCGCCACCATGCTCATCAGGCCGCCTTCGAATCCGCGCTGCAAACGGTGCAATCGAGGGTGATCCGGGAGGGCTTTTCCCCGTTGCAGCGCGTCGGCCGTGCCACCGACTGCGAAGAGCGTGGCCTTCCCGAGGACGGCCCTGTTGCGGCGCACGAGCCGCATCAAATCCGACCGTGCCCCCTGCCGCAGAGACCGGCTCGCGGCAAGGCCGATGTTCATCCCGGATCGAGGCGCGCGTAAGCGTGTACGGTTTTTGCGGCGACCCACGCCCCCACCTCCCGGTCGAACGCCTTGAAGTGCTCCGAATTCAGGTGGGCATCAAATGCGGCGCGATCGGTGTACACCTCGTACAGGTAGATGCACTCCGCATCGGCCGGATCGGCGCACACATCGAACTGCAGGCAACCCGTCTCGAGTTCCCGGCTGGCACGCGCGTTGGCGATCATCCTTTCGCGGAACGCCTCCCTGAATTCAGGCTTGATGCGAAAATCGACGGTGATGACGTACATGGTGTCCTCTCAAAGTGGATGCTTCCTGCGCAGGTCTGCGACCTGCCCTGGCGTGAGACAGCGCACTTTCTCGTGGCGCAGGAGTAGAAAAAGCTTCGCGGTCGCTTCCAGCTCCTCGACCGCATCGGCGGCCGCCGAAAGCGAAGAACCCGCGACCACCGGGCCGTGGTTGGCAAGCAACACGGCGTGATGCTTGCCCGCGAACCCGCGCACCGCCTGGGCGAGCGCCATGTCGCCCGGCGCGAAGTACGGCACCAGCGGCAGGCTGCCGATGCGCATCACATAGTAGGCAGTCAGCGGCGGAAGAACGTCCAGGGGATTCACATCCTCCAGCACGGAAACCGCGACCGAATGGGTCGAATGCAGGTGCACGACCGCTGCGTTCCTGTCCCGCTCCTCATACATCGCGAAGTGAAGGAACGCTTCCTTGGACGGCGCATCACCCGAGACGAGGCTGCCCTTCCAGTCCAGTTTCGACAGCCGCGACGGGTCAAGGAGCCCGAGGTTTGAGCCGGTCGGCGTCAGCAGCCAGCCGTCCTCGCATTTCTGGCTGATGTTCCCGGTCGAGCCGTGCGTCAAGCCCCGGGAGTAGATCGACGCCCCGAGCCGGCAGATGTCTTCGCGCAGTTTCGATTCGCTCATCGCACCATCTCCAGCGCCTTGGCAAAAAAGTCCGTACCGCCGAAGTTACCCGATTTCAGCGCCAGCGCGATCGCGGGATCACCCGCCGACAGCGTCCAGGGCACCCCCGGATCGATCTGCGGGCCGATGCGCAATAGCTGCACACCGAGCGCCTTGACCACCGCACCCGAGGTTTCACCCCCCGCCACCACCAGCTTGCGCACCCCGCCGGCGACCAGTCCCAGCGCCACCTGCGCGAGGCAGCGTTCGACAAGTTCGCCCGCATTGGCCGCGCCCAGCCGGCTCTGCGTGGCCCGCACCGCGTCCGGAAGGGCTGTGGCATAGACCAGGAACGGCTCGTCCTCCGATAGGGAGGCCACCCATTCGAGCGCCTTCCCCGCAAGGTCCTCGCCTTCCGCGAGGCGCAGCGGATCGATGCGGAACGCCGGACGGGATGCCTTCCATTCGGCCACCTGCACATTGGTCTGCGCCGAACAACTCCCCGAAATCACCGCCGCCCGACCCTCGACACGGGGAAGTCCGGCGGCGCCACCGGCGCGACAACCGAAGTTTCCCGGAAGGCCCATCGCAATTCCGGACCCGCCCGTGACCAGCGGCATGTCCGAGCAGGCGGCGCCCAGTGCCAGCAGGTCCTCGTCCGACACCGCATCAACTACCGCGTAGGCGTGATTCGTGTCCCGCAGGAGCGCGAATGCCTCGCGCAGGGCGGATATCCCCTGCCGCACGGTGCCCAGTGGCACCAGGCCGACCCGTTTTGACGTCTGCCTGGCGAGCACGCGCACGAGATTCGCGTCGTGCATAGGGGTAAGCGGGTGATCCTTCATCGGCGAGTCGGACAGGAGCTGCTCGCCGACGAACAGGTGGCCCATGTAGATCGTGCGCTTATTGGTCGGAAATGCAGGGCAGACCACGGTGAAACGGCTGTCCGTGGCATCGAGCAAGGCGTCCGCCACCGGGCCGATGTTGCCGGCATCGGTGGAATCGAACGTCGAGCAGTACTTGAACAGGATCTGCCGTGCGCCCCGCGAGCGCAGCCACTCGAGCGCAGCGAGCGACTCGCCGACCGCTTTCCCCGCAGGGATCGTGCGCGACTTGAGCGCGATGACAACAGCGTCCGCTGCGTCGAGCGCGGCACCCGCCGCCGGCACGCCGATCGCCTGCACGGTGCGCATGCCAGCGCTCTGCAGCATCAACGCGACGTCGGTCGCGCCGGTAAGGTCGTCAGCGATGCAACCGAGCAGCATTCAGAGGACCAGGCTGGGAAGGATGCGGGTTAGCCACGGGAAGTACGTTATCAGCATCAGGACGATCACGGTTGCCGCCATTAGCGGCACCAGGGCGCGCGTGATCTCGCCAATGCCCGCCTTTGCCAGCTTGGCCGCAACGAACAAGGTGCCGCCGACCGGCGGCGTGTAGAGCGCGATCGCCAGATTGGCGGTCATGATCACGCCAAGGTGAACCAGATCGACCTTGAATGCCTGCGCAAGCGGCAGGAACAATGGCGCGGTCAGCAGCAGCGCCGGAAGTGGCTCGATGAATATTCCAAGCACCAGCAGCGAGATATTCACCAGCAACAGGAACAGCCACTGTGCGTGCGCGACATCCTGTACCCATGCGGCCAGTTGCACCGCCACCTGCTCGACCGTAAGCAGCCAGGCGAGCGCCGCGGTCGCACCGATCACAAGCATTACGGTCGCGCTGGTCTGGAACGCGTTCAGCAGCAGGCGAGGCAAGTCGCGCCAGGTGAGGTCGTGGTAGAGGAACAGCGATACTCCCAGCCCATACACCACCGCGACGGCGGCGGACTCGGTGGGCGTAAAGACTCCCGACCAGATGCCCCCGACAATGATCAGCGGCATGAGAAGCGCGGGCCCGGCATCGCGGGTCGCGGCCCAGATTTCAGCCGCGCTCGCGCGCTGGTCACCGTTGTCGCAGCCGGTCTTGCGGCCATACCAGACGCACACCGCGATCAGAGCAAGCGCGCAGATCATGGCCGGAACGACACCCGACATCGACAACTGGCGCATCGACACGCCCGAAATGAATGCGTAGACCAGAAACGGAATCGACAGCGGCATGAGCAGCGCGAGCGTTCCGGCGACCGCCAGAAGCGCAGCGGCAAAACCACGCGGATAGCCTCGCTGCACCATCGCGGGAATCACCAGGGATCCGATCGCCGCGGTATCCGCAATCGCCGACCCCGATACCCCGCCGAACATCAGGCAGGACGCAACCGTGACCACGCCGAGACCCCCGGGAAGAAAGCCGAGGAGCACGCGGGCAAACTCGACGATCCGCTTGCCCACCCCGCCTTGCGACAGCAGTTCGCCCGCAAAGATGAAGAGCGGCACCGCAATCAGGATGTAAGGCTCGACGCCGCCGATGAAGGTGAGGAAGATGGTTTCGGGCGAGTGCGAAAGGCCATGCGCCCAGATCATCCCCAGCGTGGTCACCAGCAGTGCGTACATCAGCGGCACGCCCGCGAGCGCGATCAGGAAAAATACGGCGAAGACGGTGGCTACGAACATCGATCAGCCCCCGAAACGCTCGGTGGTGCTCTTGCCGGCCAGTATCTGCACCAGATCCCAGCCTACGAACACGAACGTGGCCGCCGCGCCGACCGGCAGCGCGAGATACTGCCATGCCATCGCAATTCCGAGCACTGTCAGCTCATTGCTCCAGCTGGCGTTGACCAGGCCCGCTCCGAAATAGACCAGCAGCGCAAGCATTCCCATTGCGATGACCTGGATCAGCGCGTCCCCGAGACGGCGGTGCCCCCCCTCCAGTTTGTCCAGGAACTCGGTAATGGTCATGTGCGTCCCGCGACGGGCGGCCGCAGCGCCGGCCAGGAACGTCACCCACACCATGAGCAGCTCGGAAAGCTCCACCACCCAGGCGAGATCCCGGCCGAACACATGCAGCACTACGTTCACGAACACGAGCGTGACCATCAACGCCCCGATTCCGACCACGGCCCAGTCGACAATCATGCCGAGCACGCGAATCGGAGCCGGGGCCGGCGGCCCCGCAGGAAGCAGCGCCATCGGGTTGTCCTACTTGGCGGGCACGGCTTTGCGCACCGACTCGGCGTCCGCGAGGAAGGCGTCTACCTCTGCGCCGTACTTTTCCTTCGCTTTCGCGTACACCGGCTGCACGGCGCTGCGGAAGGGTTCGATCGGCGGACGCGCGATCGTCGCGCCCTTCGCCTGCATTTCCTTCAGCTGCCTGTCGTCGTTGGACCGGATCTCGTTGCGGACCCAGGCGC
>JANNWA010000518.1:0-2438 GCA_031408275.1 Pseudomonadota bacterium | reverse complement strand
GGGCACGTTCACCAGGTTGATGATCGGCGTGAAGTCCTTGGCCGGGTCGTACGTGTTTTTCGGCGTGGTGGCCGGGATGGTGGCCATCGTGGAAACCGTGGCCACGCCCAGCGTATAACCGTCGGGCGCGGCCTTGGCCACCGCGTCGGCGCCGATCGCGCCGCCCCCGCCCGCCCGGTTCTCGACGACCACGACCTGGCCGAGTTCCTTGGTGAGGCGCTCGTTGAGGATGCGCGCGACGATGTCGGTGGTGCCGCCGGGCGCGAAAGGCACGATCAGGCGGATCGGCTTGGTGGGCCAGGCCTGCGCGGCGGCCGTCAGCGGCAGGCAGGCGGCGATTAGCGCCAGGACGAAATTCTTGGGCAGGTTCGGGGTGCGCATTGCTTTTTTCCTCTCAGGAAGCTATTTGGTCGGCCCGGATTATGCCGCACCCGGCGGCGAGCGGCCCCGGCGGTTTAAACTTGGCGCATGAAGACCATCGCACTGCCCTCCGGCGAGCACGTCCCGGCGTTGGGACAGGGCACCTGGAACATGGGTGACCGACGGGAGCTGCGCGCCGCCGAACTCGCCGCGCTGCGCAGGGGGCTGGAGGCCGGCCTCACCCTCATCGACACCGCGGAGATGTACGGCAACGGGCGCTCCGAGGAACTCGTCGCCGAGGCGATCGCGGGCCGCCGCGACGCGGTGTTCCTCGTCAGCAAGGTCCTGCCCCAGAACGCCTCCCGGCGCGGCACGGCCGCCTCCTGCGAGGCCAGCCTCAAGCGGCTGAAAACCGACCGCATCGACCTGTATCTGTTGCACTGGCGCGGCAGCGTGCCGTTCGCCGAAACGCTCGAAGCGCTCACGCGGCTGCAGGCCGCCGGCAAGATCCGCCACTACGGCGTGAGCAACCTCGACCTCGCCGACATGCAGGAGCTCCATGCGTTGCAAAGCGGGGCCGCGGTGGCCACCAACCAGCTGCTCTACAACCTTACGCGCCGCGGAATCGAATGGGATTTGCTGCCGTGGCTGCGGGAAAAACGCATCCCGGTGATGGCCTATTCGCCGCTGGAGCAGGCGCGGCTCGTGAAGCACAAGGCGCTTTGCGCGTTCGCGCTGCGCCACGGCATGACGCCCGCCCAGGCGGCGCTGGCCTGGCTGCTCGCGCAGGAGGACATTATCGTGATTCCAAAAAGCGGCGATCCCGCGCGCATGCAGGACAACTTCGGCTCGCTTGCCCACCCACTCAACGCCGCGCAGCTGGCCGAGCTGGATGCAGCCTTTCCCGCTCCTTCGGGTCCGCGCCCGCTCGAGATGCTGTAGCGTCGCCTGCGGTTAAGATGCGCTGATGTCCCCCGCCCACTCCGGAGTCGACTCCGCCTACGCCTGGCGGCGCCTCGCCGCCTCCTTCCTCCTGTCGATGATCGGCGGCTCGGGCATGTACGTGGTCACCGTGATCCTGCCGCTGCTGCAGAAGGAGTTCGGCACGACGCGCGCCGACGCCTCGATCCCGTGGCTCCTGACCACGCTGGGCTTTGGATTCGGCGGCATCCTGGTCGGGAAGATCACCGACCGCTGGGGCATCTTCCTGCCCTCGATCAGCGGCGCGCTGTTCCTCGGCCTGGGCCTGGTCGCGGCGGCACACGCGCAAAGCCTCTGGCAATTCGCGCTCATCCAGGGACTGGTGATCGCGATGTTCGGCAGCGCGGCCAGCTTCGGCCCGCTGATCGCCGACGTGTCCCACTGGTTCTCGGCCCGGCGCGGCATGGCGATGGCGATCTGCGTGAGCGGCAACCTCGCGGCGGGCGCGATCTGGCCGCCGATCTTCCAGCATTTCTTCGACGCTGCCGGCTGGCGCGCAACGCTCACGGGAACCGGCATCGCCTGCATCGCGTTGATGCTCCCGCTCGCGTTCGTGTTGCGGCGCCGATCCCCGGTCGGCCATGCGGCGCCGGAATCCGCGACCGGCTTGGGCTCGGACCGGCCGCTGGGGTTCAGGCCCGGCACGCTCCAGGCGATCCTCGCGCTTGCGGGGTTTCTGTGCTGCGTCGCCATGGCGATGCCCCAGGTGCACATCGTCGCCTACTGCGGCGACCTGGGCTACGGCGCGGCGCGCGGCGCGCAGATGCTCTCGCTGATGCTCGCCGCGGGCATCGTGTCGAGAATCCTTTCAGGCTGGCTCTCGGACTCGATCGGCGGACTGCGCACGCTCCTGCACGAACTCATGCAAAGCCGGCTTTTTCAAACACGATGAAATCCCTGCTCATTCTCTTTTTTGCAATCGCGACAGCCCTCGCGGACGAAGCCAGTTTCACGCATCGCGTGACCGGCGTGTTCTCTCCGGACCGCGAGGCAGATCTGCGTGCGGTAATTGAAAAAGTGCCGGGCGTGAAACTTGTGAGCTTGGATTTCGCCCACGCCGAAGCCGTTTTTTCCTATGATCCTGCGGTCGCCTTCAA
>JANNWA010000517.1:0-4008 GCA_031408275.1 Pseudomonadota bacterium | reverse complement strand
CCAGCACCAGGCCCTCGAGGTCGGCCTGGTCGGCCGCGAAGGCCTGGTCGGCCTGCCGCTCGCGCTCGATACCAGGACTTCACCGGTGCGCGCGCTGGTACAGGGGAGCGGCACGGCCATGCGCATGGCGGCCGCGCCCTTTCTCAAGCAGCTGCACGCCAGCAGGGCGTTGCAGCGCCTGTTGCGCCTGTACACGGCCGACCTGATGGCGCAGATCACGCAGACCGCCGCGTGCAACCGCTTCCACGTGGTCGAGGCGCGGCTGGCGCGCTGGCTGCTGATGACGCACGACCGACTGCGCGCCAACCCGTTCCATCTCACCCAGGAATTCCTCTCGCACATGCTCGGCGTGCGGCGAGTCGGCGTCACCAAGGCCGCGAGCGCGCTGCAAAAGGAAAAGCTGATCAGCTACAGCCGCGGCGACATCACGATCCTCGACCGCAAGGGCCTCGAAGCGGCGGCGTGCTCCTGCTACGGGATCGTCAGGGGCCTGCAGGCTGCGACCTGACCGCGCGTCCGCTCAGCCGCCCAATCCCGAGTAGCGCAGCGGCGTGGCAGCGATGTGCGCAACGCGCTGCATCGACTCGAGGTAACGGGAACCCCAGGCTTCGTCGGAGATTCCCGCCAGGTCGGCGCCGCTGCCGAGCGCATGCGAAACCGTGAGCACCGACAGGCCGACATGCGACAGCAACGCAAGCGCGATGTCGTCCGCCTCGCGCTCCTGATCGGCCGCCCAGCTGTTCTGCACCGCGCCTACGCCGACTTTCGAAACCAAGAGCCGGGCAATCACATTCACCCCCGGGACCAGCAGCCCCAGGACCGATACCGCGATCGATACGCCTGAATTCTCCTCGGCATGCCGGGCAATCACGTGACCCATTTCCCGCGCAATCAGGAAGGCCATGCGGATGTCCGTCGGGTCGCGTCCGCCGAGCCCGGATTCGAGCAAGCTGCGCCCGGCCACGGCGACGTCGGAGATAGGTGATCTCTGTCCGGCCAGGCCCGAGGAGAGAACGATGCGACCGCCGGCGCTGGATCCGGTCCTGATCCCGGGGTCCCCGTCGATTTCGATCGAAAACCGTTCGATCCGTTCGAACAGCTCTGGCGAAAGGCTGCGTGCCGCGGCTTCGAGTTGCACGCCGATCGCCTCTACCCGCGCCGCGATCCGGTCCGGCGACTCCGGGTTGCCGCAGTCGATGGCACACCGCAGGGACGCCGCGAAGCGCTGCACGCCGGACGAAAGCGCATAGTCCACGTCCGCGTACGCAACCTGCACCGAGGACAGCCCGACCATTTGGTCGCGGCCGGTGATCGGGTGGGTGGAGCATCCGGACAGCAGGGCCAGGCAGAGGATGGGTAGCAATGCGCGCATGGCGGGAAGTCTCGGCCGACGGGCGCCATTTATCTGTTCGGTATCGAACACTCCAGTGCGCTCAGCGCACCAGCTGGTTGATCTCCATGATGGGCAGCAGGATTGCGAGCACGATCATGAGCACCACGCCGCCCATTACCAGGATCATCACCGGCTCGAGCAGCGCGAGGAACACCGCCAGGCGCCGCTCGAGCGCCTGAGACTCCAGCCGGGCGGCGCGCTGCAGCATCTGCTCGAGCTTGCCGCTCGCCTCGCCGCTCGCCACGAGGTGCACCAGCAGCGCCGGGAAGGCGCGCGTTTCGCCCAGCGCGCGCGCGAGGCTCGTTCCTTCGCGCACCCGCCCGATCGCGTGCCCGACGGCGTCGGCCATCACCACGTTGGTCATCACCCGCGCCCCTGATTCCAGCGCGTTGAGCAGCGGCACCCCGCCGCCGACCAGGATCGCGAGCGTGCTGGCGAAGCGCGAGGCATTGACGCCGCGGACCAGGGAACCCAGCCACGGGGTGCGCAGCAGCAGCGCGTCCCAGAGCCGCCGCGCGTGGGGACGACGCAGCGCCAGGCGTGCGCCGGCCACACCGCCCGCGATCGCCACGGCGAGATATGGCCAGGCCGTGCGCAGGAAGTCGGACAACGCGATCAGCGCCCGGGTCAGCAACGGCAGGCCCTGGCGCGACTGCTGGAACACCTGCACCACCTGCGGAACGACGAACATCAGCAATCCGGTGACGATCAGCACGGCCACGATGCTCACCAGCATGGGATAGAGCAGCGCAAGGGTCGTCTTCTGGCGCAAGGCCTGGCGCGCGTCGAGGTAGTCGGCGAGGTGCGCCAGCACCGTCGGCAGCGCGCCCGACTCTTCCCCCCCGTGCACGAGGGCGCAGTAGAAATCCGGGAAACTGTTCCCGTACATGCCCAGGGCGGCGGCCAGGGAGCTCCCGGCAGTCAGCTCGGTCTTCACGCCGACCAGCACTTCCCGCGTCGCCGGCGCCGCCGCCTCCTCGATGAGCGCGTTGAGCGAGTGCTCCATCGTGAGCCCGGACTCGAGCAGCGTCGCCATCTGCCGCGTCACCAGGCTCAGTTCCGAATGCGAGATTCCGCGCGTCCATCCGCGTTGCGCGCGGTGGCGCGCATGCACCTGGGCCACCTCGGAAGGCAGCAATCCCAGCGCCCGCAGCTGGGTGCGTGCGTGGCGGGCGGTGTCGGCTTCCACCACACCGGAAACCGTGCGGCCTTCGGCGTCGAGTGCCTGGTACTGGAATGCCTCCATTGCAACGCCCTCCGGCCCGCGCTACTCGCGCGTGACGCGCACGACTTCTTCGAGGCTGATCACGCCCTGCCCGGCCCAGCGCATGCCGTCGTCGCGCAGCGACCGCATGCCGTGGGCAACGGCATGTGCGCGCAGCGTCTGCTCGGAGGCACGGTCGTGGACCAGCCGGCGGAACTCGTCGTCGACGTTGAGCAGTTCGTAGATCCCCGTGCGCCCCCGGTATCCCGTTCCGTTGCACGCCGCACAACCACGCGCCGAATACAGCGTGCTGCCGGCCGGAGGCGGTACGAGTCCGAGCGCCTGCAGCTGCGCCGCGTCCGCCGCGAAGGGCTTGCGGCACTCGAGGCACAATCGCCTCACAAGACGCTGCGCGCCTACGCCGATCAGGCTGGACGCCAGCAGGAACGGCTCCACGCCCATGTCGACCAGGCGGGTGACCGCGCTCACCGCGTCGTTGGTGTGCAGTGTGGCGAACACGAGGTGCCCGGTGAGGCTCGCCTGCACGGCGATCTGCGCCGTGTCGAGGTCGCGGATCTCGCCGATCATGACCACGTCCGGGTCCTGCCGCAGGATGGTGCGCAAGGCCCGTGCGAAGCTCATATCGATCCGCGCATTGACCTGTGTCTGGCTGATGCCGTCGAGATCGTACTCGATCGGATCCTCGACCGTCATGATGTTGAGCGCCTTCGGGTCCAGCCGCGACAGCGCCGCATACAGCGTCGTGGTCTTGCCCGATCCGGTCGGCCCGGTCACGAGAACGATGCCGTGCGGCTCGCGGATCAGGGCGTCGACGCGCGCGAGCGTCGCTTCGTCCATGCCCAGGCGCGTGAGGTCCAGGCGCCCGGCCTGCTTGTCCAGCAGGCGCAGGACCACCCGCTCGCCGTGCCCGGTGGGAATCGTCGACACGCGCACGTCGATCGGCTTGCCCGCGACCCTGAGGGTGATGCGCCCGTCCTGCGGCAGGCGCTTTTCGGCGATGTCCAGCTGGGCCATGATCTTGACGCGCGACACGATCGCGCCGTGCAGCGCGCGCGCGGGCTCGATCAGGTCGCGCAGCGTGCCGTCTATCCGCAGCCGCACCACGGAGCGGGTTTCGAACGGCTCGATGTGGATGTCGGACGCGCCTTCCCGCAGGGCCTGCGTAAACAGCGCGTTGATCAGGCGGATCAGCGGCGCATCGTTCTGGCTGTCGAGCAGGTCCTCGATGCGGGGGATGTCCTGCAGCAGGCGCGAGAGGTCCAGGTCCTGCGCGATGTCATCGGCGAGCGCAGCCGCACCGGCATCGTCCGTGTTGTAGAGCGACGCGACGAGGTCGTCGAACTCGCCCGCGCCGAGCGGCCTCGCCTCGAGCGGGACACCGAGGGCGCGG
>JANNWA010000516.1:0-1653 GCA_031408275.1 Pseudomonadota bacterium | reverse complement strand
CAATGCGGCGCCTGCACCGTCCACCGCGACGGGCAGCCAGTGCGCTCTTGCCAGCTCCCGGTCAAGGCAGCGGTCGGCCGCGCGGTCACGACGCTCGAGGGCCTCGGCACCCCGGAGAAACCCCACCCGGTGCAGGCGGCGGCGCTGATCGCCTCGAAGCCGTCGCCGACCGAAGCCGACGTGTCCTCCATGATGAACGCGAACCCGTGCCGCTGCGGCGGCCAACCAGCGCATCACGACGCACTACCAAGCGGTAGCGCCGATCCGAACGTCGGCACTGCGCACGCTCGGCGGGTTCTTCAATGCGGTGTCGGCCGAGATGTACACCGACGAGCTTGCGGCCATGGCCGGGCGCGACCCGGTGTCGTTCCGACTGAAGAACGTGAAGGACGAGCGCCTCGTCGCGGTACTGCAGAAAGCCGTGGCGATGTCGGGCTGGAAGCCCGCGCCCGTGGTCACGAAGAAGCCGCTCGCCGGGGAAATGCGCGGCTTCGGCGTGGGGCTCTCCCGCTACAAGAACCAGGACAGCTACGTGACTGTCGTCGCCGACGTGAGCGTCGACACGAAAAGCGGCGCGGTGCGCGTGCATCGTATGTGGAGCGCCACCGACACCGGGCGCGCGATCAACCCGGAAGGGGTCATCAACCAGATCGAAGGCGGGATGGTGCAGGCCACGAGCTGGACGCTGCTCGAATCAGGACGGTTCGACGAGGGCATCATGCGTGCCGTCGACTATGCCGACTACCCGATCATCGACTTCATCGATTCGCCGAAGATCCAGAGCGCGCTGTTCGACCGCCCCCAGATGCCACCACTAGGCGCGGGCGAAGGCAGCCAGGCCCCGGCCGGCGCGGCCATCGCCAACGCGATCTTCGCGGCCACCGGACGGCGCATCACCGAGATCCCGTTCACGCGCGAACGCGTGCTGGCCGCCCTGCGGGGCTGAACGACAAATCCGACCCCGCTTCGTCGACCCGGTTTTGTCGCATCTGGAAAGCAGATTTCCGCCGCTCACGCGGACTTTTCGATAAACGGCAAATGGACGTGAGGATAAGCGGCGCAAAAATTAAGTGATTTCTCCCTGCAATATTCGCTAGTGCTGCGGACCTGCGGCGCTTAGACTCCGCGCATGCGCAAGCCCGATACCGTGAACGCCTCAAAGTGAGCCTGGACGCCCGCACACTGCTGATCCTAGGCGGGTTCGGCAGCTGGATCCTCGTCGCGGCGATCGAGTTCCAGGCCGTGCGCACGAACCGCGACCGCTGGCTGCCCGACATGTGGACGCTCGGCCTGCTCGCGCAGGGCATGGGCCTGATCCTGGTGGCGCAGCGCGGGGAGATCGGCGACTTCTGGTCGATCCCGGTTGCCAATTCGCTGCTGATGTCCACACCGCTTTTCGGCTACGTCGCACTACAGGTCGTGCGCGGCGCCAAGTCGATTCGCCTGCTGATCGCGACGGTCCCGGTGGGGGTGGGCGTGCTCCTGCCGGTTGTGGGGTTCTCGGACGAGGCGTTTCACCTGCGGGCCATCGTGGTCCTGTGCGCCGCGCTGTTCGGCCTGTCGCTGATGCTGTGGTCTGCGGCCCAGATCGCCCGTGCAGGTTACGTAGCGGGCGCGTCCCTGATCCTCGGTTCCGGAGTCGCGCTGGTCGCG
>JANNWA010000515.1:0-15049 GCA_031408275.1 Pseudomonadota bacterium | reverse complement strand
GCAGACGCCGGCAGGACGAGCACCGCGGTCAGCGCGGCGGCAAGGGCGAGAGTTGTGGATCGCAACATGGAATAATCTCCTTAAGTTGAATGGATGAAGCCAAGTGCAAATGAGTCAGTTTAAGGAATGGCACACCGCAAGCGTACACCTGATAGCCGGACAGGTTGGAACCGCGCGCATCCGGATCGAGTAACCGGGGCGGCCGGTCGTCAGGATCCGGCGCCCCGGGTCTTCAGCGCGTACAGCTGGTTGGCGAATACCGCAGCCAGCACGATGGCCCCGCCGGCGAGCGCCGCATCCGCAGGCCGCTCGCCCAGCACCAGCCACACCCAGACCGGTGCGAGCACCATCTCCAGCAGCCCGACCATGCCCAGTTCGCCCGCGGACAGGCGGTTGATCGCCTGCGACATCAGCACCATTCCCATGCCGGTCTGGGCCGCGCCCATCGCGAGGATCACCGGGAAGTCGTGCGCGGGCCACGCGATTGGCCAGGCGAACGGCAGGACGGCGAGCGCCGCGAACAGCGCGGCGAGCATCGACGTTGCGGTCGGATCCATCCGGGCCGGCGCGCGGCGCAGCAGGATGTAGCTCACCGTAAAGCTCGCCGGAATGCACAGCGCAAGCAGGTTGCCGGTGATCACCCCGCCGCTGCCGATCCCGTCGGCGAACATCAATGCGATCCCGCCGAGCGCGGCAGCGATCGCCAGCCAGGTCGCGGCGCGCGGCTTCTCGCCCAGGAACGCCCATGCCGCGACGGTCAGCATCAAGGGGCCGGTGCTCATCAGCGCGGCTGCATTGGCGACGCTTGTACGCGTCACCGCGAAGATGAACAGGCAGAACGTCGCCCCGAGGAACAGCGCGGACACCGCGCCGGAAGCGCCGCCTTCGCTCACCTTGCGGGCGAGCCCGCCGCCGTGCCGGAACGCCAGCACCGCAGCGAGGAAAACGAACATGACGGCGCAGCGCCAGACCACCAGCGCCGCGGGGGGCGTCGATTCGACGAGCCTGACCAGCAGGCCCCCGGTCGAGAAGCAGACCGCGGCGCCCAGCATGAAAAGCATGCCCTTGAAACGTTCGCTTGCGATGATTGCCTCTATTTTTCGAATGCTCGCCAAGCTTCACCCACAATCCGTAAATGTACCAGTATTGGTACATCAACTCCCCGGAGATCCGCCACCAGTCTTGACTTCCAGAATATAATTTACTGGATTTCCACCCATACATCGAAGGAGTCCCATGTTCCGGACCGGCATAGGCGCGGCGCTCGCGAGCGCCGCACTGCTCCTTTCCGCCGGCCACGCGTGCGCGCAGGCGGCGCGATCGCGATGGCCTCGGTGGCCAAGGCGGCGCCCGACGGCCACACGCTGGTGATGGGCGGCAGCGCGCCGACCTCGATCATCCGTGCCGCGCTGGTGGCAGTGGCGCATGGACAATGTGCCGGGGTGGAAGGCGCGGCACCTCAAGGGGTAGCTGAACCGCCCTGTTTTCGCACCAAGCGGTTCGTCTGCGACCTGGCCAATTTGAGTACTTGGCGCCGAGCCCGCTGTCCTCAATCCATTTTCAGTCCCCGCTCCCGCACCAGCCTGGCCCACTTGGCGTAGTCGCGCTTGAGGGCGTCGCCCAGCACCTCGGGCGCGCCCGAGAGCGGGTCGGTGCCCTGGGAGAGAAGTTTCTCCTTCACGTCTGCCTGCCCGATGACTTTGGCGATCTCCGCGTTCACGCGCGCGACCACATCGCGCGGCAGCCTGGCCGGGCCGAACAGGCCGAACCAGGTCACCGCCTCGTAACCCGGCACGCCGGCTTCGGCCACGGTGGGCACCTCGGGGACGGCGGCGTTCCTCTGCGCGCTGGTGACCGCCAGCAGGCGGATGCGCCCGGCCTTGGCCGGCTGCAGCGTGTTGGAAAGCGTGTCGAAGTACACCGAAACCTGGCCTGCGATGAGGTCGGTCATCGCCGGGGCGCCGCCCTTGTAGGGGACGTGCAGCATGAAGGTCCCGGTCATCGACTTGAACAGTTCGCCAGCCAGGTGCGAGGCCGTGCCCGTGCCGAAGGAGGCCATGTCGAGCTTGCCCGGGGACTTGCGCGCGACAGCGACCAACTCGCTTACGCTTTTCGCAGGCACCGAGGGATGGATCACCAGGCCCAGCGGTGCCGTGCCGACAATGCCCACCGCAGTGAAATCGGCGACCGGGTCGAAAGACACCTTGGAGACGGCCGGGTTGATCGCCTGCGTGCTGGCTGTCGCCATCAAAAGGGTGTAGCCGTCGGCCGGCGCCCTGGCCACGAACTCCGTGGCGATCGCCCCCGAAGCCCCGGCACGGTTGTCGATGACGACCGCCTGCCCCAGGCCCTCGGCCAGCTTGCCGCC
This sequence comes from Pseudomonadota bacterium, assembly GCA_031408275.1. Classification (GTDB taxonomy): domain Bacteria; phylum Pseudomonadota; class Gammaproteobacteria; order Burkholderiales; family SG8-39; genus SZAS-79. Next base: position 12,681 of record JANNWA010000515.1, on the reverse strand, counting down.
GACGATGCGCGCGAGCACATCCGTCGCCCCGCCCGCGGGAAACGGCACGATCAGGCGCAGGGGCTTGGAGGGGTAGGGCTGCGCGAATGCGAGGAAAGGGAGTGCGGCTAACGCGGCAATGGCAAGCAAGCGGGTGGGGCGCAATCTTGAAGGGCGGATCATGTGGGCGTTGGAGAGAAGTTTCCGAATTCAGGGCTTCGCCAGGTCCGCCGCCGTGGTGAAGCTGTCGGCATAGAACTCGTCTTCAGGCAGCTTGCATTTCTCGATGAAATCCTTCTTCGCCGAGTCCACCATGATGGGCACGCCGCAGGCATACACCTGATGCCCCGAAAGGTCGGGGAAGTCTTCCATGACCGCACGGTGCACGAACCCGGTGCGGCCAGTCCACGCGTCCTCGGGGAGCGCATCGGAGATCACGGGCACGTAGTCGAAGAACGCGCCGTGCTCCGCGGCCCACTTCTGCGCGAGTTCGTGCAGGTAGAGGTCCTTGGGGCGCCGACCGCCCCAGTAGAGCGTCATCGGCCGCACGATCTCCTTGTGGAACGCGTGCTCGATGATCGCCTTGATCGGGGCGAAGCCGGTGCCGGAAGCGACGAAGACGATGGGCTTTTCCGAATCCTCGCGCAGGAAGAAGGTGCCCAGCGGCGCCTCGAAGCGCAGGATGTCCTTTTCCTTCATCTTGCCGAACACGTGGTCGGTGAACTGCCCGCCCGGCACGTGGCGCACGTGGATCTCCGCGAACTCGGCGTCGTGCGGCGCGTTGCCCATCGAGAAACTGCGCCGGGTGCCGTCCCGCTGGATGAACTCGAGGTACTGCCCGGCGAGGAACTGGAGTTTTTCGCTCGCCGGCAGTTTCAGCTGCAGGACCATCACGTCGTCGGTGAGCTTTTGCATGCTGTGGATGCGGCAGGGCATGGTCTTGATCGGGATGTCGCCCGCCTTGCCCACGAGGCGCGCCTGCAGCGTGCAGTCCGAGAGCGGCTTCGCCTGGCAGAAGAGTGCCTTGCCTTGCTCGCGCTCGGCGGCCGGCAGGGCCTTCTCCTGGTAGGTGCCATAGTCGACCGTGCCGGAAATGATCGTGCCTTTGCATGAGCCGCAGGCGCCGTTCTTGCAGCCGTAGGGAATGACCAGGCCGGCCCGGATCGCGGCCGCCAGCACGGTTTCGTGGTCTTCGGCCTGGAAAATCTGGCCGCCGGGGGAGAGGGTTATGGTGTGCATGGTGCGTAAAATGGCGGAATGAAGCGCCTGTTGGTAATCGGTTATGGCGATGTCGCCCATCGTACCGCCGCCTTGCTGCCCGAGGGTGTCGAGGTGCGCGCTGTTTCGCGCAAACGCGGCATCGACCTGGACCGTCCCGAAACTTTGTCTCCGCTCGCCGGCTGGGCCGATGCGGTGCTGCACTGCGCACCGCCGCCGAATACAGGCACCACCGATCCGCGAACTGCGACCTTGCTGTCCTGCCTCGAAGCCGGAGGCATTCTACCAAGCCGCCTGGTGTACATCAGCACGAGCGGGGTCTATGGCGATTGCGGCGGGGCGCTGGTAGACGAGACGCGGCCGGTGAACCCGCAAACGCCGCGGGCGGTGCGGCGGGTGGATGCCGAAAGGCAGCTTCTTGCATGGGGAGAACGAAAAGTCATCCCCGTCCTCCTGCTGCGGGCGCCGGGCATTTACGCGTCCGACCGCCTGCCGGTGGACAGGCTGACACAAGGAACGCCGGTCCTGGCGGACCACGATGACGTCTATACCAACCATATCCATGCGGACGACCTTGCGGCGATCGCGCTGGCCGCGCTCGACCCGGCGGCGCCGGCGGGGATCTACAACGCCTCGGACGACACGCACATGAAGATGGGCGAGTACTTCGACCTCGTCGCGGCGCGGCTCGACCTGCCGAAACCGCCGCGCGTCTCGCGGGCCGATGTGGGTAAATCTATCCCGGCGATGATGCGTTCTTTCATGGGCGAATCGCGGCGCCTGGTGAACACGAAGATGAAGGAGCAGCTGGGCGTGAAGCTCGCCTATCCGACCGTGTACGAGGGCGTCCCGCCGAAGAGGCAGGCGGCATGAGCGCGGCTGCGGAAGTCCTGCTGGTGATCACCAACCTGCCGGACCGGGCCTCGGCCGAGAGGCTGGCCGACAAACTTGTCGCGCAGCGGCTCGCCGCGTGTGTCAACATCCTCGCCCCCGCCGATCGGTCTACCGCTGAATGGACGAAGTCCAGCACGAAGGAAACCCGGCCATGATCCTGCTCCGAATGTTGGCGCTTTTCGCCCTGCTTTTTGCGGGACTCGCCCATGCGGCGGTGAATGAAGCCGACCTGCTCGAGCCGGAGAAGGCCTTCCGCATGTCCACGCGCGCAATCGACGATCGCACGGTCGAGGTCCGCTTCGACATCGCCGAGGGGTATTACCTGTATCGAGAGCGCTTCAAGTTCGAGTCGGAGCCCGGATTTGGCAGCGCAGGCGTCAAGTTCGGCACCCCGGATTTCCCGGCGGGCATCCGCAAGAAGGACGAGTTCTTCGGCGAGGTCGAGACCTATCGCAAGGAAGTGGTGGTGCTCGTGCCGATTGAGCGGACCGGCGCCGGCGGCGACACGCTCAAACTGGTGGTGACCTCGCAGGGGTGCGCAGACGTCGGCGTTTGCTATGTACCAATGCAGTCCAGGGCGAACATCAAGCTCGCCGCCGCGGGCTCCGGGGCGTCCAGCGTGCCGGCGCTCACGCAGGGGCCGGAACTGGTCCCGCCCAACCCCCGGTTTTCGATTTCGGCAAGTGATTTCGACATCGTGGCCCTGTTCGAGTCGGGCAGTTTCTGGCTGGTGCTCGCAAGCTTCCTGGGCTTTGGCCTGCTGCTAGCGTTCACGCCGTGCATGCTGCCGATGATCCCGATCCTCTCGGGCATCATCGCGGGCGAGGGCCGCGACCTGAACAAGCTGCGCGCGCTGATCCTCTCCTCGGCCTATGTGCTCGGCATGGCGGTGACCTACGCGATCGCCGGCGTGGCCGCCGCGTACTCGGGCACCCTGATCGCGGCGGCGCTGCAGAACCCGTGGGTGCTGTCGGCGTTCGCGCTCGTGTTCGTCTGGCTTGCGTTGTCCATGTTCGGCTTCCACGACCTGCAGCTGCCTTCCTTCCTGCACAACCGCCTGTCATCCCACCATCAAAAGCTGCGCGGCGGCCATGTCGCTTCGGTCGCGGGCATGGGCGTGCTTTCCGCGGTCATTGTGAGCCCGTGCGTCGCGGCGCCGCTCGCCGGCGCGTTGCTCTACATCAGCCAGACCAAGGACGTGGTGCTCGGCGGCGGGGCGCTGTTCGCGATGGCGCTCGGCATGGGCGTGCCGCTGGTGGTGGTCGGCGTGTCGGAAGGCGCCTTCCTGCCGCGCTCGGGACCGTGGATGGAAAAGGTGAAAAAATTCTTCGGCGTGCTGCTGCTCGCCGTCGCGGTGTGGATCGCCTGGCCGGTGATCTCGCCACTCATCACGCCGCACCCCCCGGCGCACGGCCTCAAGTTCGAGCGCGTGAACTCGCTCGATGAACTGGCCGAAAAGCTGCGCGCGCCGGGCAAGCCGGTGATGCTCGATTTCTACGCCGACTGGTGCGTGTCGTGCAAGGAGATGGAGGCGTTCACGTTCACGGACGCGAAGGTGAAGGAAAAGATGCAAGGCATGCTGCTCCTGCAGGCCGACGTTACCGCCAACACGGAAGAGCACAAGGAATTGCTCAAGCGGTTCTCGCTGTTCGGCCCGCCGGGCATCATCTTCTTCGATGCGCGCGGCGCGGAGATCCGCGGCCTGCGCGTGATCGGCTACCAGAAGGCCGACAAGTTCCTGGTGGTACTGGAGCGGGCCGGGAAGTCCTAGCCCGCTTTTTTGATGGCCCGTGCCGCCTCGAGCGCGAAGTAGGTCAGGGTGCCGTCGGCGCCCGCGCGCTTGAAAGCGACGAGCGACTCCATGATCACGTTGTCGGCCAGCCAGCCGTTGGCGATCGCCGCGCGCAGCATCGCGTATTCGCCCGACACCTGGTAGACAAAGGTCGGCGCCTTGTACTCGTCCTTTACGCGCCGGACGATGTCGAGGTACGGCATGCCCGGTTTCACCATCACCATGTCGGCGCCTTCGGCCAGGTCCAGCCCGACTTCCCATAGCGCCTCGTCGGAGTTGGCCGGGTCCATCTGGTAGGTTTTCTTGTCGCCCTTGCCGAGGTTCTTCGCCGAGCCCACCGCGTCGCGGAACGGGCCGTAGAAACCCGAGGCGTACTTGGCCGAGTAGGCCATGATCTTGGTGTGGATCCGGCCGGATTTCTCCAGCGCCGCCCGGATCCGGCCGATGCGGCCGTCCATCATGTCGGAGGGCGCGACGATGTCCACGCCGGCCCCGGCCTGGCAAAGCGCCTGCTTCTCGAGCACCGCGAGCGTGACATCGTTGATGATGTAGCCGTTCTTGTCGACCACGCCGTCCTGCCCGTGCGAGGTGTACGGGTCGAGCGCGACGTCGGTCATCACGCCGAGTTCGGGAAAATGTTTCTTGAGTTCACTCACGACCCTCGGGATCAGCCCCTTCGGGTTATGGGCTTCGCGGCCATCGAGCGATTTTAGTTTCTGGTCGATGACCGGGAACAGCGCCATCACCGGGACGCGCAGCTTCATGCACTCTTCGGCGACCGGCAGCAGCCGGTCGAGCGTCACGCGTTCCACGCCGGGCATCGACGCTACTTTTTCTGTGCGCCCCTTTCCGTCGAGCACGAACACCGGATAGATCAGGTCGTCGGGGGTAAGGACGTTCTCGCGCATGAGCCGGCGCGAAAAATCGTCGCGCCGCATGCGCCGCATGCGCACTGCCGGGAAATTGCCGTAGATGTTCATGGGGATGAAAGACCGCAGGAAATTTGTGGGATTTTAATTGCGCCGGAAGTGCCAGTGTACTGATTTTGCGCAGGAAATATTTTCGGAACTTTTCGGCCACGATCAAATCTTATGTATAGACGATGTGAGTCGTCTCCCGCTTCTCCTCCCTGAGCGGGATGCCTTAATCACAAGTTAAGGTGTTTCTCCCCCCCCCGGTTTACTCCCCTTTACCGGGGGGGGTTTTTATTCCTTGCCCGCGAGCCATCCGTCGATGTGGTCGCGGGTTTCCTCGACGCCCTGGCGGGTCTGGCTCGAGAAGAGCCGGCACTCGCCATGGATGCCGAGCTTGTCGAGTTCCTTGCGGGTTGCGATCAGCGTGCGGCCCTGCTCGCTCTTGGTGAGCTTGTCGGCCTTCGTGAGCAGCACAAGGAGCTTTCGCTCGAGCGGCACCAGCCAGCCCAGCAGCTGCGTATCGAGCGGCGTGAGCGGGCGGCGCGCGTCCATGAGCGAAACGACGCCCAGCAGCGAGCGCCGCGTCTGCAGGTACCCGGCCACGAGCTTGCCCCAGTCGTCGCGCACGCCGTGCGGGACCTTGGCATAGCCGTAGCCCGGCAGGTCCACCAGCCGCGCGCCTTCGCCGAGCGAAAAGAAGTTGATGAGCTGCGTGCGCCCGGGCGTCTTGCTCACGAACGCGAGCCGCCTGCGGTTGGCGAGGATGTTCAGCGCGCTGGATTTGCCCACGTTGGAGCGGCCGACGAATGCGACTTCCGGCAGCTCGTCCTGCGGCAGGCCCTCGAGCTGGCTGGCGGAGATGAGGAAACGGATGTTCGCGAATGCGGGGGAGGGCGGCTTGGGGGCGGGCATGGGAAACACCAAAGGTGTTATAGAATAACGGGTTTCGACCGGTAGCTATGGAGAAATCATGAAGCGACACTTGGCCTTGTTGGCGCTGTCTGCCGGCGCAGCCCTCGCCGCTGTGGCAGGTTCAGCATGGGCTGCGGATGCCGCCGCGAAGAAAGTAGCCGCCAAGCCCGATCCGGCCAAGGGCCAGGTGATCGCTGCGCAGGTCTGCGTCGCGTGCCACGGTGCCGACGGCAACAGCGCGGCGCCGGCCAACCCCAATATCGCGGGCCAGTTTCCCGAGTACCTGCAAAAGCAACTCATGAACTTCAAGCCACAGGGTGCGGGCAAGGCCGAGCGCGAGAACCCCGTCATGGCGGGGATGGTGGCGAACCTGTCGCCGGACGACATGAAGAACCTCGCGGCCTATTACGCCGGCCAGAAGTTGAAGCCCGCGACGGCCAAAGACAGCAAGCTGGCCTCCGCCGGGCAGAAACTCTGGCGGGGCGGCAATCTCGCCACCGGCGTGCCGGCCTGCGCTGGCTGCCACGGCCCGGACGGCGCCGGGATCCCGGCGCAGTACCCGCGGATCGCCGGGCAGTACGCCGAATACATCGAGGCCCAGCTCAAAGCCTTCCAGGGTGGCCAGCGCGCCAACGACCCCGGCAGCATGATGCGCGGCGTCGCGGCGCGCATGACCGAAAAGGAGATGAAAGCCGTGGCCGAGTACGCGGCCGGGCTGCGGTAGCCTGCCGGGACGCTGCGCTTCGGCGGCCAGGACGCAGGGGCGGTTCCGCAAGGACCCGCCCCTTTTTGTTTGGCCATGCGGGTGGAATAGAATTCCGGTCCACGCTGTTTCCCGAGGATGGGCATGAGCGAACCGCACCGCGCAGTAAAAGTATGGGACCTCCCGGTTCGCCTCTTCCACTGGGCGCTGGTGGCTCTGTTCGCCTTCATGTTCTTCAGCGGCAAGATGAAGGGCAACTGGATGGAATGGCACATGTATTCGGGATACACGATCCTCGCGCTGGTGCTGTTCCGGGTGCTGTGGGGGTTCGCCGGCAGCACGTTCGCGCGCTTTTCCAGCTTCCTCGCGGGGCCGCGCGCGAGCATTGCGTTCATGAAGAAACTGCTTTCGAATTCGCCCGCACACGTGGCCGGCCACAACCCGGTCGGTGGCTGGATGGTGCTGGCAATGCTCATCGCGCTGCTCGTGCAAGCGGGGACCGGCCTTTGCTCGAACGACGACATCTCGATCGAGGGTCCGCTGTACAAGTTCGTGAGCAAGGAGCTGTCGGACCGGCTGACCACGATCCACTACTACAATACCTACGTGCTCCTGTCTCTCGCGGCGGTGCACATCGCCGCGGTCGTGTTCCACGTCTTCGTGAAGAAGGAAAACCTGGTGGCGGCGATGTTCACCGGGGTAAAGAAGCTCGATGCTGCAACTGAGGTTCCGGCTGTGCGTTTCGTCAGCTCGTGGCGGGCGCTGGGCCTTTTCGTGCTGGCGCTCGTCGCCGTAATCCTGATCGTTAAACGACCTTTTTAGGAGATCTGAATGAAAAAGAAAGTCCTGTTGGCTGCAATCGCAATCGCGCTCGGTGCCGGCGCCTCGTTCCAGGCCGCCGCCCAGGCCAAGCCCGAGCAACTGGTGAAGCAGCGCCAGTCGGCCATGGCGCTGATCGGCTGGTACTTCGGCCCCATCGGCGCGATGATGCGCGGCGACCGGCCGTTCGACGCCGCGGTCGTTGCGCGCAACGCCGGTTACCTCGAAGTCCTGTCCCACATGCCGAGCGAAGGTTTCCAGCCCAGCACGAAGGACGAAAAGACCAAGGCCAAGCCTGAGGTCTGGACCGACAAGGGCAAGTTCGACAAGGCCATGGAGACCATGCAGACCGAGATCGGCAAGCTCGCCCAGGTGGCCAAGGGCGGCGACATGGGCGCGATCAAGACCCAGTTCGGCGCCACCGGCAAGTCGTGCGCCGGCTGCCACGACGATTTCCGCATGAAGTAAGCCCTCTCGCGAGGCTGAAAGAGACCCCCGCCCGGCGCAGCCGGTCGGGGGTTTTCATTTCCGGCACCGGAATACGCGCGAAGCGGGTGCTGTTAGCTGCACGAGCCCAGTCTTAACCAGGTCATGCCTTGAACCCAAAGCCGGCCTTTTCCAGGTTCCCGAGGATCGCACTCTGCCACGCGGCAGTGAGCGATAATCCGGGCTGTGGATGAAGCGCATCGCATCGTCGAACTCATTCCGCGCCTGCGGCGATATGCGCGCGCCCTGGTCGGCGATCGCGCGCGCGCGGACGACCTCGTGCAGGACACTCTCGAGCGGGCGTGGAACAAGTTTCATCTCTGGCGGCCGGGATCCGACCTGCGCGCCTGGCTGTTTACGGTCATGCACAACGTGCACGTGAACCAGGTGCGGGCGTCCCGGGACCACGCGGTGCTCGACGACGAAAGCCCCGAAATGGCCGTCGCGGGCGTGCAGGGCGCATCGCTCGAGATGCGCGACCTGGAACGCGCGCTCGCGCTGCTGCCGATGGAGCAACGCGAGGTCGTGCTGCTGATCGCACTCGAGGACATGAGCTACGCGGAGGTGGCCGGCGCACTGGAGATCCCGATCGGCACGGTGATGTCGCGCCTGTCCCGCGCGCGCGAGAAGCTGCGCGCCCTGATGCACGGCACCCCAGTGACCGTGCGCCTGCAGGTCGTAAAGTGAGGTTCAGGTGACCGAGCCCAACCAAACGGTTGCCGAGGCGGACCTGCTGGCCTATGTGGATGGGCAACTGCCGCGGGCGCGGTGCGTCGAAGTCGAGGCGTGGCTGGCCGCACGTCCGGAGGAGGCGGAACGCATTGCGGCGTACCAGGGGCAGAACGAGGAACTGCGTAAACTCTTTGCGCCGGTCCTTGATGAGCCCGTCCCGGCGCGGCTCGCCCGGGTCACGCAGCCGCCTGCGAGGTGGCGCCCCTACGCGCTTGCGGCTGGATTCCTGGTCGTGGGATTGGGCGTGGGCACCCTGGCCGGCTGGCAGTTGCATGCGATGCGGGTGCCTCTCCCGCCAACCGGCATGGGGATCGCGAAAAACGCGGCGGTGGCGCACGCGACCTATTCCCCCGAAGTGCGGCACCCGGTCGAAGTCGGCGCTGACCAGGAGGCCCACCTCGTCGCGTGGCTGTCCAAACGCCTGGGCACAAGCGTGCGCGCGCCCAAGCTCGAGGCGAGCGGGTTCAACCTCGTGGGCGGCCGCCTGCTGCCCGGGGACGCGAAGCCCGCGGGCGGCCCTTCGCCGGTGGCGCAGTTCATGTACCAGACCCAGGGCGGGCGGCGCCTGACGCTGTACGTGCGGACCGAAGCGACGAACAACCGTGAAACCGCGTTCCGCTACGCGCTCGAAGGAAATGTCGGCGTGTTCTACTGGATCGACCGCAATGTCGGCTACGCGCTGTCCTCCGCCGACCTCAGCCGCGACGAGCTGCTTTCGGTCGCGAACTCGGTCTACAAGCAGCTCAATCCTTGAGCGTGCGGCTGCGGCCGTGGGTCCGCGTAAGCAATGCCCGCTTCGACCGACCAATGCACAACGACATACCGGAGCACCCCCCATGCTGATCAAGAAACCCTCGGACATCATCGCTTCCGAGATCACCCCGCAGGCCGTGTACCTGCGCCGTCGCGAGTTCCTGCGGCAGGCCGCCGCTCTCGGTGCGGCCGGGACGATGTTGCCGGCCGCGGGGGGCGCGTTCGCCCAGACCGCCGCGCCGGTGATCGAGCTTGGCAAGTTGGCCAAGCTTCCGGGCAAGCCTTCGCCCTTCTCCGTCACCGAGAAGGCGACGCCCCACAAGGACGTGGTCACTTACAACAACTACTACGAGTTCGGGACCGACAAGGCGCAGCCCGCCCAGTACGCGCACAAGCTGAAGACGCGCCCCTGGTCGGTGGCGATCGACGGCGAGGTGAAGAACAGGAAGCCGATCGACATTGAAGACCTCCTCAAGCTCGCCCCGATGGAAGAGCGCATCTACCGCATGCGCTGCGTCGAGGGCTGGTCGATGGTGATCCCGTGGGTCGGCTACTCCCTGTCGGAACTGATCAGGCGGGTCGAGCCCACCGCGAAGGCCAAGTACGTCGCCTTCACCACGGCGACGCAGCCCGAGACCATGATCGGCCTGCGCCTGCCCGTGCTGGAGTGGCCGTATGTGGAGGGCTTGCGCCTCGACGAAGCCATGCATCCGTTGACGCTGCTCGGGTTCGGCCTCTACGGCGAAGTGCTGCCCAACCAGAACGGGGCCCCTGTCCGGATCGTGGTGCCGTGGAAATACGGCTTCAAGAGCATCAAGTCGATCGTCCGGATCACCTTCATGGAAACGATGCCGAAGACGTCCTGGAACATCGCGGCGGCGCACGAGTACGGTTTTTATTCGAACGTCAATCCGGCGGTGGACCACCCGCGTTGGAGCCAGGCCACCGAGAGGAGGATCGGCGAGGACGGCTTCTTCCAGCCGAAGAGGAAGACCCTGATGTTCAACGGCTACGCAGACCAGGTGGCAGGGTTGTATACGGGCATGGACCTCAAAAAGCTGTTCTGATGCCCTGGCTGCCCAGCACCAACCAGGTCGAGTGGATCAAGGCGGTGGTCTTTGTCGGGTGCCTGGTGCCGCTGGGGCGCCTTGTCTACGGCGCGTTTGCCGGCAACCTCGGCGCCAACCCGATCGAAACCATCACCCGCTCCACCGGGTGGTGGACCCTGTTCCTGCTGTCGGCAACCCTGGCGGTGACGCCGCTGCGAAAACTTTCCGGAGCGAACTGGTTGCTGCGCCTGCGGCGCATGCTCGGGCTGTTCGCCTTCTTTTATGCGTCAGCGCACTTCACTACTTTCATCTGGTTCGATCACTGGTTCGACGCAGGCGAGATCGTCAAGGACGTGATCAAGCGCCCGTTCGTGACCGTCGGGTTCGCGGCATTTGTGCTGCTCCTGCCGCTCGCGGCCACCTCGACCAACGCCATGGTCAGGCGGCTCGGGCGCAACTGGCAGCGGTTGCACCGCCTCGTCTATGCGATCGCGGTGCTCGGGGTGCTGCATTTCTGGTGGCTCGTCAAACGCGACCTGACCGAGCCGGTGATATTCGCGCTTGTGGTGGCGGCACTGCTCGCGCTTCGCGCTTTCCCGCGGCCGCTCCGTTCGAGGGTGTAGCGCCCTGCGTCGGGCGCGATACGCGGGTTCAGTCCTGCGGGCGCTGCGAGCCGGCCGGAAATGCCGCGCCCCGGCCGGGGATCAGCACGGTCGCATCCTGGTCCGCGGCATGCGCGGCTGCCTCGGCGTCAAGCCGCCGGCGGCGGCGTTCGTCGAACCAGTTCTGCAGCGCCTCGAAATACAGGTAGATCACAGGGGTGATGTACAGCGTCAGGAGTTGCGAAACGACCAGTCCGCCGACCACCGCCAAGCCCAGCGGCATCCGCGCCTCTCCCCCGGAGCCGATAGACAGCGCTATCGGCAGGCTGCCCATCAATGCGGCCATCGTGGTCATCATGATCGGCCGGAACCGGACCAGGCAGGCCTCGTAGATCGCCTCCTCGGGCTTCTTGCCTTCCTTCCTCTGCGCCTCGATGGCGAAGTCGATCATCATGATCGCGTTCTTCTTGACGATCCCGATCAGCATGATCATGCCCACGAACGCGTACATGTTGAGTTCGATCCCGAACGCGAGCAGCGTCACCAGCGCCCCGAGCGCCGCCGTGGGCAACCCGGAAAGAATGGTGAGCGGGTGGATGAAGCTCTCGTACAGGATGCCGAGCACGAGGTAGATGACCACGATGGCCACGACCAGCAGGATGCCCATCCCCTGGAGGGACGACTGGAACGCCTGCGCGGTGCCCTGGAACCTCGCGTTGAGGGTGGTGGGCACCTGCAATTCCGCCGTGGCCTTGTCCACGTCCGCGATGGCCTGCGACAGCGCGACGCCAGGCCGCAGGTCGAACGAAATGGTCACCGCGGGCAGCTGCCCGAGGTGGCTGACTGAAAGCGGGCCGACACCGTACGTCAGTTTCGCGAGCGAATTGAGCGGGATCAGGGCGCCGCTGGTGGAACGTACGAAAAGCAGGGGCAGAACGGACGGGTCGGTCTGGTACTTTGGGTCGAGCTCCAGGATCACCCAGTACTGGTTGGTCGCCGTGTAGATCGTGGATACCTGGCGCGCGCCGTAGGCGTTGTTGAGCGCCATCTCGATCTGCTGCGCCGACACGCCGAGCGCGGAGGATTTCTCCCGGTCGATTTCGACCGTGACCTGGGGACGGGTGATCTGCAGGTCGCTCGCCACATCGATCAGGGTCGGCACGGTCTTCAGCTTGGCTTCTATGCGCGGGACCCACTGGTAGAGCTGCTCGGTGCTGGCACCCTGGATTACGTACTGGTACGGGCTCTTGGTCAGCTGGCCGCCAATCCGGATCGCCGGCACGATCTGCATGAAGGCCTTGATGCCCAGGATGCCCTGCAGTTTCGGTCGCAGGCCGCGGATGATCTCCTCGGCGGATTTGCGCTTGTCGCGGGGCTTGAGCGTGATCGTGATGCGGCCCTGGTTGAGGGAAGGGCTGAAGCCGCTCGCGCCCACGAACGACATCAGCGCCTCGACGTTCGGGTCGGCGCGTATCACGTCGACGACCTGGTTCTGCAGTTTCACCATCGCCTCGAACGACACGTCCTGCGGCCCTTCGGTGATGCAAAAGAGCTGTCCCGAGTCCTCGTTGGGCAGGAACCCCTTGGGCATGTAGGAGAACAGGTAGCCGGTGACTACCACGACGGCGAAAAACGCCACCATGACCGTGCGGCGGTACTCGAGCGCCATGCGCAACGTCACGTCGTAGGCGTTCTTTACCGCCTCGAAGCCGCGCTCGGTCAGGTTGTAGATGCGGCCGTGCCTTTGCTCGCGGTGCGGCTTCAGGATGCGGGCGCACATCATCGGCGTGAGCGTGAGGGAGACGAAGCCCGAGATCAGCACCGACAC
>JANNWA010000514.1:0-10519 GCA_031408275.1 Pseudomonadota bacterium | reverse complement strand
AAGAAGTGGGAAGAGCGCGCGGAGGCCTGGCGTGCGGAGGCCAAGACAGTCGTATTCCTTGCGGTGGACGGCAAGGCCGCCGGCCTCACGGCGGTGGCCGACCCGATCAAGGACGGCACGCGCGAGGCTATAGCGGCGCTCAAAGCCTCGGGCGTGCGCGTCGTAATGCTCACCGGCGATTCGAAGCGCACCGCAGATGCGGTGGCGAAGCAACTCGGCATCGACGAGGCGCTCGCCGAAGTGCTGCCCGAGGACAAGGCCGGCCACGTCAAGCGCCTGCAGGGCGAGGGCCGCAAGGTCGCGATGGCGGGCGACGGGATCAACGACGCGCCGGCGCTTGCGCAGGCCGATGTCGGCATTGCCATGGGCACAGGTACCGACGTCGCGATGGAGAGCGCTGGGGTAACGCTGGTGAAGGGTGACCTGCGCGGCATTGCGCGCGCTGCGGTGCTGTCGCGCGCCACGATGCGAAACATCCGACAGAACCTCGTGTTTGCGTTCGGCTACAACGCGCTCGGCATCCCGGTGGCGGCCGGCGTTCTCTATCCGGCATTCGGCCTGCTCATGTCACCGGTGTTCGCCGGTGCCGCGATGGCGCTGAGTTCGGTGTCGGTGGTCACCAACGCATTGCGGCTTAATCGGGTGAAGCTGGGATGAAGGGTGGAGAACAGCGATTCCGCGCACCACGAGAGTGCGGGCGCACCAATGTGGATCAATGTAGATCGGGGCCCGGTTGATTTAAATCAAAGTGTCGCGAATGGATGCAGGCAATCTGTAACAAGTGAATTGACGCTCGATGTGGTGGGTAGTCGAAGTTCACTAGCTGGCAAAGAGTTCATTCAACCATTCATAAAGGAAGACCATCATGCGTAAATTGACATTACCGATCCTTCTGCTTGCCTTTGCCGGTGCTGCGTTTGCCGCCGAACCGCAAACAATCGAGCTCAAGGACGGAGGCAAGGTCGTGATCGACAAGGACGGCGCCATGGCGCACATCGATGCAGCCGGAAAGCGCGAGAAGATGAAGGACGGCAAGGTCATGGCAGCCAAGGACGGCAGCAAGGTGATGATGAAGAACAACGCGGTCTGGAAAACCATCTCCGAGCACGGCACGCTCAAGCCGGGGCACTGATTCCTGGTCGGAAGCAGGGAGCCGCAAAATGCCGGATGAACATCCCCACGGGCAGGATTCGCTGCACCCGGTTCGCAACTGGGTGTTTATCGGCTTCCTGGTCGTAGCGGGATTTTTCCTTCTCACCGAGCACCTTGCACACGTGTTCGGCGCACTACCTTACCTTTTGCTGCTCGCGTGTTTCTTGATGCACTTCTTCGGGCATGGACACGGCGGGCACGGGAAGGGCAAGAGCACAGAGCCGCCCGGGGATCACCCGCACTGAGGCTGTCGAAGGAGCGCGATCATGGATCACACGAATCCGGCACCCGCCTACGGCCTGTGGTCGCTGGCGATCGTCAACTCGCTCGTGTTCATCATTTTCGCGTTCAGTTTTGCGAAGCCGCAGAACGCCCGCGACTGGCGTTCCTTTGGGGCATTTTCCGCATTCCTCGTCGCGCTGTTCACCGAGATGTACGGGTTCCCGCTCACGATCTACCTGCTCTCCGGCTGGCTCGCGAGCCATTTCCCCGGAATCGACTTTCTATCCCACGACGCGGGGCACCTGCTCGAGACCATGTTCGGATGGCGGGGCAATCCGCATTTCGGCCCGTTTCACATTCTGAGCAACATCTTTATCGTCGCCGGCTTCTGGCTGCTGGCATCGGCGTGGAAGATCCTCTATCAGGCGCAGCGCGCCCATCGGTTGGCGACCACCGGGGCCTACGGGCGCATCCGGCATCCTCAGTACGTCGGGTTCGTGCTGATCATGTTCGGGTTCCTGCTGCAATGGCCGACCCTGCTCACGCTCGCCATGTTCCCGGTCCTGGTCTTCATGTACGCCTATCTGGCGAGGACAGAGGAGGCGGACATGCTCGCCCGGTTCGGCGATGAGTACGCGCGGTACGCCGCCAGTACCCCGCGGTTCCTGCCCAGGCTTTCCGGTAAGCGGATCGGAGCGACTTAGGCGAGTACGCGCGGTAACGCACTGACGGTGAATGTCCATGGGTCTATACGTATACCCGTACCGCTTGGAACCCTACCTTAACCGGACATACGCCATGGACACTACAAGCAGGTCGGCTTTGATCATCGCCGCGGTCGTCGCGGCCGCGCTGTTGCTGTTCTTTGGCGGCGGCACGATGACCGGAACCATGATGAGAAACGGGATGATGGAAAGTGGAAGCGCTGGCGGGATCAGTTGGGCATGGACTTCCGCCTTGCTTGTCGGCGTCATGGCGACCGTACTTTTCTTCCTGATCTTCGGCAAGAAACAACCCAAGGAAGAAGAATGAAAAACACTCTGTTAGTTGCGGCTGCCGTCGCCTGTGCGCTGTCTGCACCGCTCGCTTCGGCGCAGGAGAAGCACGTCCACGGGAAGCCTGCGATGACGATGGACATGGAAAAGATGAAAGCCATGCAGGCGCAGATGGACACGATCCGAATCGTGACGGATCCCGAGGTGCGTCAGAGGCTCATGCAGGATCACATGCAGGCGATGCAGGAAGGCATGAAAGAGATGCATGCCATGGGCGGTCCGATGATGCGGGGAGCCATGCCGATGGAAGCGAAGAACGGCGCCATGAAGCAGGGCGACATGATGAAGCACCACGCCATGCTGGAAAAACGCATGGACATGATGCAGATGATGATGGAACAGATGATGCAGCATGACCAGATGCTGCATCCCATGCCCGCCAAATAGGCGTCAAGGCGGCGCCTGGCGGCGCCCGCCAGGCCCTCTCAAACTGATGCGCGCATTTTGATTGGGATCAATTGGCGACGGGCATTTCAGGCCGTGTGCTGCGATGCGACAATTGTGGGCATGCCTCGCTCGAGTTGATCTGAATCAACCTTCTGCGCGGGCCGAGCGGTAATCTGACCGCCATGATGGGTGATATATGAATACCAGACGTTCATTCGTTCTAGGGGCGGGCGCAGTGCTCGCACTCGGTGTGCTTCCCGGGGCTCGCGCACAACAGGCGCTGCCGCCGGTGATGGTATACAAGAGTCCGTCCTGCGGCTGCTGCGGGGAGTGGGTGAAGCACATGCAGACGAATGGATTCCGGGTCGAGACGCAAGACGTCGGTGACGTAACGCCGATCAGGAGAAAGTACGGGGTTCCCGACGCGCTTGCTTCCTGCCACACCGCGCTCGTCGCCGGGTATGTCATCGAAGGCCATGTTCCCGCCGGGGACATCAAACGCTTGCTGCGCGAGAAGGGCAGGGCCAGGGGCCTCGCAGTACCGGGCATGGTGGACGGTTCCCCTGGCATGGAGCAGGGGCGGCCCCAGCCCTACGCCACGATCGCGTTCGACGATCGCGGGACCAGTGTTTTTTCCCATCATTGAGGGCCCCGGTCGTGCATACTCATGCCGAATATCGCGGCGAAGAATAGGAAATTGGCTACCCGGACAACCCGCCTCTTGATCGCGCGCCTCACGCTTGCGCTGATGTTGTTCGCGCAAGGAGTGGCTGCGTGGTCGGCGTGCGACTGGCTGGAGAGCTCGCCGTCCCGTGCCGTGCTGGCGGCGGCCGAAGTGGCTCCCTGCCACGATTCCGGTTTCGGCGCGGCTTGCCTCGCGCACTGCCTGTCGGATCGGCAGGCGGTGCAGAAAGTGACCATGGACGTTCCCGCAATGCCGTCGGCGCCGGTACTGATGCTCGTGGTGCAGCCCGATCCGGTGCCGTATGCGGTCGTCGCATATATTTCGGACCGCGCACTCGGGACCGGCCCTCCAAGACGCATCCTGCTCCAGTCCTTCCAAGTCTGATCTCCCGGGCTGCGCGGGCGGCTTGTGGCCGCGCGCTGTCCACCTGTGCGCACATTGCGGCGCACGTCCTTTCGGGAGATTCAGATGAGCCATTGCCATATTCTTTACGAAGATCAGCTTAAGTTCGCCTTGATCGGCTTGCTGCTGCTCGCAGTCACGCCGGCAGGCGTGAGCGCAGCGCCAGAGCCCGGGCGCGACCCGCAATTGCAGGAACTCCTTTCAGAGGCTGCGCGCAACAGCCCTGAAATCCGCGCCGCGGACAACGAACGCCTGGCCGCACAGCATCGCGTGTCACCCGCCGGGGCGCTCGACGACCCTATGCTCGAGGCCGGGGTGATCAACGCACCGCTGACATCGCAGAACTTCCGGCGCGAGGACATGACCATGAAAATGCTCGGTCTGTCGCAGAAGATTCCCTTCCCGGGAAAGCGCGACCTGCGGCAGGACGTGGCCGCGAAAGACGCCGAATCGGTTGCGTTTGGTTACCTGGAAACAGTCAATCGCGTGCTGCGCGACGTGAAGGTTGCGTATTTCGACCTCGCGCTGAGCGTGGAATCGGCGCGTGTGGTGGAACGCAACAAGCAGGTGCTCGAGCAGTTCCTGCAGATTTCGGAATCGAGATACGGGGTTGGCCAGGGTACCCAGGCCGACGTGCTCAAGGCCCAGACCCAGTTGTCTAGGATGGCCGACGAACTGATCAAGCTTGCCCGGGAACGCCAGACGATCGAGGCGGAACTGATGCGCGCGCTCGGCCGTGCGTCCGCGTCCAGTGCGCCCGTGCCCGCAGCCCTGGGCCTGCGCGACGCGCCCCTGCAGCTGGACACACTGCTTGAATCGGCCGCCAGGGAGCGCCCGCAACTCCTCGGACTGCAAAGCCTGATCGAGCGCAGCTCCAAGACCCTCGACCTGGCGCGCAAGGACTACTACCCCGATTTTGACGTCAAGTTTTCCTACGGCCAGAGGGATCCGACGCTGGACGGAATGCGCCGCGACGACATGGTGAGCCTTACGGTCGCGATCAACTTGCCGGTCTGGCGCGAGGCCAAGCGTGACCCGCGGGTCGCGGAAGCGATCGCGATGCGCAATCAGGCATTGGACATGTACGAGGCGCAGCGCAATGAACTGACTTCGAAACTGCGCCAGCAGGTGGCCAACGCCGAGCAAAGCCGGAAATCCGCGCGGCTTTACGCGACCGGGGTCCTGCCCCAGGCGCGGCTCGCAGTGGAATCGTCGCTTGCCGCCTACCGCGTCAACCGGGTCGATTTCCTCACGTTGCTCGACAGCCAGATGACGGTACTCAACTACGAAATCAGCTACGCGTCCGCGCTTTCGGGCTACAACAAGGCGCTGGCCGAGATCGATTTCCTGGCCGGCAGGTCCGGCCTGTGAACGACTCGTCCGATAGAAGCACGTTGCGCTCAAGGACCAGGAGAAAACCATGAAGTGGACAGCGACCGCAGCAACCCTGGTCGTGGTGGCAGCCGCGGCTTCCGGTGCCGGTTATTGGTGGGGATCGAACAAGCCGGCGCACCCCGGCGCCGCGCGGGAGCAGGCTGGCGCGACACCGGCACCAGCGGGGATGAAGGCCGAGCGCAGGATTCTCTACTACCGCAACCCGATGGGCCTGCCCGATACCTCCCCGGTGCCGAAGAAGGACTCGATGGGCATGAACTACACCCCGGTATACGAGGGCGAGGAGCCGGCGTCAGATGGCACGGCGGTGAAGATCAGCGTCGAAAAGGTGCAGAAGCTGGGCGTAAGGACGGAAGCCGCTGCGTTGCGCGAGTTGACCCGCACGGTCAGGGCCGTGTCGACGGTGCAGGCCGACGAGCGCCGCCTGCATACGGTGGCGCCGCGGTTTGAAGGCTGGATCGAGCGCCTCTACGTCAACACGACCGGTCAGGCCGTGAGGAAGGGCGATGCCCTGATGGATGTCTACAGCCCCGACCTGATCACGGCGCAGCAGGAATACCTGATCGCGTGGAGAGGCCTGCAGTCGGTCGCCGAGGGCGGGCCGGAAGTGCGGGCCGGCATGCAGCGGCTGGTCGAGGGTGCGCTGCAGCGTTTGCGCAACTGGGACATCTCGGAGACCGAACTGAAGCTGTTGCAGCAGGAAGGCAAGGCGCGGCAATACGTCACGCTGCGCTCGTCCGCGAGCGGCGTGGTGCTCGAGAAGCCTTCCATCCAGGGCAAACGCTTCATGGCCGGGGAAATGCTCTTCCAGATTGCCGACCTCTCCAGCGTTTGGGTGCTGGCGGACGTGTTCGAGCAGGACCTTGCGACGGTGCGGCCGGGCCAGGCGGCCACGATCAAGGTGGACGCATATCCCGAGAAGCAGTTCAACGGCAGGATCACGTTCATCTATCCGACGGTGACCCCTGAAACCCGCACCGCCAAGGTCCGCATCGAACTGGCCAACGGGGAGGGCCTCCTCAAGCCCGCGATGTATGCAAGGGTGGAAATCGCGTCCGGCAGCGGCAAGGCGAAGGTGCTGGCCGTGCCGGATTCGGCGGTGCTCGACAGCGGCACGCGCCAGGTGGTGCTCGTCGATCTCGGCGAAGGCCGCTTCGACCCGCGCGCAGTCAAACTCGGGGCGCGCGCCGATGGTTACGTCGAAGTGCTGGAAGGGGTGAAGGCGGGCGAAGCGGTCGTCGTGAGCGCCAACTTCCTGATCGATGCCGAGAGCAACCTCAAGGCGGCGCTGGGGGGGTTGGGGCACGGCACGCACGCCGCCAAGGCGGACGGCAAGGGGCCGGACAAGGCGGACAAGGCCGGCGCCGGCGCTGCAGCGGGCGGGCCGGTGACGCACCGGGCCGAGGGCAGCGTCGAGGCAGTGGATCCCGCCGGCGGCAGCGTCACCCTTGCGCACGCGCCGGTCGCCAGCCTCAAGTGGCCGGCCATGTCCATGGAATTCCGCGCCAAGGATCCGGCAGTGCTCCGGGCGCTGAAGCCGGGCCAGAAGATCACCTTCGAATTCATCGATGCAGGCAAGGGGGAATTCCTGATCCTGGGCATCCAACCCGCAGCCGGCAGCCACGGGAAGCACTGAAATGCTCGAGCGCATCATCGCGTGGTCGGTCCGCAACGTGTTCCTGGTGCTGCTGGGCACATTCTGCATTGTCGCCGCCGGCGTCTATGCGGTCATGCGCACGCCGCTGGACGCGATTCCGGACCTGTCGGACGTGCAGGTGATCATCTACACCGAGTACCCGGGCCAGGCGCCGCAGGTGGTGGAGGACCAGATCACCTATCCCCTCAGCACGGCCATGCTCGCGGTACCCAAATCGAAGGTCGTGCGCGGACTGTCGGTGTTCGGCGCGTCCTTCATCTACGTCATCTTCGAGGACGGCACCGACATCTACTGGGCGCGCACGCGGGTGCTGGAATACCTTAATTTCGCCTCGGGGCAGATGCCGCAGGGTGTCCGCCCCAGCCTCGGGCCGGACGCCACCGGAGTCGGCTGGGTATACCAGTATGCCGTGGTCGCAGCCCAGCACACGCTTGCCGAGTTGCGCACGATCCAGGACTGGTTCGTGCGTTACCAGCTCACCAAGGCGCAGGGCGTGGCGGAAGTCGCGAGCGTGGGCGGCTTCGTGAAGCAGTACCAGGTGATCGTCGAGCCGCGCAAGCTGCAGGCCTACGGGATCCCCCTCAACAAGGTCGCCGAAGTGATCCGCGCGAGCAACCGGGACGTGGGTGGCCGCGTCATCGAACTGGCGGAGACCGAGTTCGTCGTGCGCGGCCGCGGCTATCTGCGTGGCATCTCCGATATCGAAAATCTCGTCGTCAAGGCGGACAAGGGCGTGCCGGTGCTGGTCCGCGACGTGGCGAAGGTCGTGCTCGGACCGGACGAGCGCCGCGGAATCACCGAACTGAACGGCGAAGGGGAGGTGGTTGCCGGCATCGTCGTCGCCCGCTACGGGCAGAACGCGCTCGATGTCATTCATAACGTCAAAGCCAGGCTCGCGGAGATCTCCGCCGGCCTGCCCAAGGGCGTGTCGATACAGGCCGTGTACGACCGCTCCGATCTGATCCACCGCGCGATCGGCAACCTGACGCGCACCCTGATCGAGGAAAGCGTGATCGTCGCGCTGGTGTGCGTCGTGTTCCTGATGCATGCGCGCAGCGCCCTGGTTGCGATCGTGATGCTGCCGATCGGCGTGCTCATGGCGCTGATCGCGATGCACCTGCTGGGGCTCAACTCCAACATCATGAGCCTGGGCGGCATCGCAATCGCCATCGGCGCCATGGTGGACGCGGCCATCGTCATGATCGAGAACGCGCACAAGCACCTGGAGCGTGCGCCCCCGGACGCGCCGCGCCTGCAGATCATAATCGACGCCTGCCGCGAAGTCGGCCCGGCGCTGTTCTTCAGCCTGCTGATCATCACCGTCTCCTTCCTGCCGGTGTTCACGCTCGAGGCGCAGGAAGGCAGGATGTTCAAGCCGCTCGCCTACACCAAGACGTTTTCCATGGCGGGTGCGGCGCTCCTGTCGATCACGCTGGTGCCGGTGCTGATGCTGCTGTTCATTCGCGGCCGGATCATGCCGGAGAAGAAGAACCCGATTAACCGCTTCCTGATCTGGGTCTACCGCCCGGCCATCGTCTGGGTGATGCGCTGGAAAAAGATCACGATTGCCGCTGCGCTGCTCGCGCTGGGGCTGTCCGTCTATCCGGCGATGCAGTTGGGCAGCGAATTCATGCCGGTATTGAACGAAGGGACCTTGTTGTACATGCCGTCCTCGCTGCCATCGATGTCGGTCACCAAAGCCGGCGAGCTGCTGCAGACCCAGGACAAGATTCTGAAGACGTTTCCCGAAGTCGTGTCGGTATTCGGCAAGGCCGGCCGCGCCGGGACCGCGACCGATCCCGCGCCGATCGAGATGTTTGAAACCGTCATCAATCTGAAACCGCAAAGCGAATGGCGCGCGGGCATGACCATGGACAAGCTGATCGCCGAGATGGACAAGGCGGTGCAGATCCCGGGCGTATCGAACGCGTGGACCATGCCGATCAAGGCGCGCATCGACATGCTCGCGACAGGCATTCGAACGCCCATCGGAATCAAGGTCTTCGGCAAGAGCCTGGCCGAAATCGAGAAGCTCGCCAGAGCCATCGAAGCGGTCGTGAAAACCGTACCTGGCACCACCAGCGCTTACGCCGAGCGCGTCACGGGCGGGTATTACCTGGATATCGAACCCGACCGGATGGCGTTGGCGCGCTATGGCCTGGGCGTGGGCGAGCTGCAGGAAGTGATCGGCACCGCGCTGGGCGGCGAGATGGTGACCACCACGGTGGAGGGGCTCGAGCGCTACGGCGTCATCGTGCGCTATCCGCGCGAGCTGCGTCAGGATCCCCAGAGCATCGCGACGCAGGTGCTCGTGCCGATCATGAACGGCGCGATGATCCCGCTGGGGCAGGTTGCCCGCGTCAGCCTGACCCAGGCGCCGCCTGCCATCCGCACGGAGAACGCGTTGCTGGCGGCGTACATCTTCGTGGACATCCGCGACCGGGACATCGGTGGCTACGTGGCCGACGCGCAAAAGGCGGTGCGCGAGCAGGTGCAGTTTCCGCCGGGCTACTACGCCACCTGGAGCGGCCAGTTCGAGTACATGGAGCGGGCGAAGGAAAAGCTCGTCATAGTGATCCCGCTGACCCTGACGATCATCTTCCTGCTGCTGTACCTGAACTTTCGGCGCCTGACCGAGACGCTGATCGTCATGTTGTCGGTGCCGTTCTCGCTCGTCGGTGGCATCTGGCTGATGTGGTTGCTCGACTACAACCTCAGTGTCGCGGTGGCGGTGGGCTTCATCGCGCTAGCCGGCGTCGCGGCGGAGACCGGGGTGGTGATGCTGATCTATCTCGACCACGCCTGGGAGGCCATCAAGGCAAAACGCGCCACCGAAGGGAAGGCGCCGACCGTCGCCGACCTTTACGCAGCTGTGATGGAGGGCGCGGTGGACCGTGTGCGGCCAAAAATGATGACGGTCGTGGCCATCATGGCCGGCCTGCTGCCGATCATGTGGGGTACCGGCACCGGTTCGGAGGTGATGCGCCGCATCGCCGCGCCGATGGTGGGCGGAATGATCTCCTCGACCATTCTTACCCTGATCGTGATTCCGGCGATCTATGGGCTGGTGAAGGAAATCGGCATCAGGCGGGGGCGGCCGCAATCCCGGCCGACGTTATCGCCATCATAAGTACAGGACGTCTATGATGAACGCGAACGAAGTGGTTCTGGGTTCCGGGTGGTGGGATCGCCAGCACGGGGAAAACTGCGATTGTCGGCTTCTCGCGTCCGCAGTGGGGGCGGATCCATCCGCGACGAGCTACTCCTTCTGTCGACTCGTCCTGCAAAAGCGGTGGCGAGTCAGATGCGAGCACGGCGGTTGCGTATCCGAGACGGCCGCGACCTCGCAGCTCCCGCAGCACGATCGACACGACATGGTCCAGGCGATCCTGCTGGTCAACGCCGCGTCGCCGGCAGGTTGATTGCATGAAGATTATCTACGTTAACGATGAAGGACGGTTGCATCCGAGGCGTGCAGAAGCCTCGCGAGATCGGAGAAATTGGGTGCTCACGCTGCTCGCGGCCATCGCGCTCTCTTTTCTGCTTTACGCAAACAACGCGCGG
>JANNWA010000513.1:0-5835 GCA_031408275.1 Pseudomonadota bacterium | reverse complement strand
TCCAGCGGCCCGGTCTCGGCCAGCGGCGGCCGGTGGATATTCTTGCCGAGTTCCTCGGCGGCATCCGACAGCGCGTTGAGCGGACGCGTCGCCCAGCGCACCGCGAGGAGCGAAACCGCGATCACGGCGACCAAGAGCACGATGAGGCTCAGCAGCATGCGGTAGGGCCAGTTCTCGGACTGCGCCGGCTGGCGCGAATCGAAGGTGACCAGCATCCCGTCATGCAGCCGCACCTGGGCCACGAAGGACAACGCGGGGCGGGCGAAGTAGGGCATGCCGGCATGCGGAGGGATGGCCTGCCCGTCCAGGCCTCGGCCCATGCCCGGCCCCATGCCCGGACTCATGCCTGGCCCCATGCCTGGGCCCCTCCCGAGCCCCATGCCCGATCCCATGCCCGGGCCGAACGGCCGGCCCTCGGTCATCGCCACTTCTACCGGCCAGCCCTCGCCAAGCGAGCGCCGCAGGAAAGCGCCGAACAGCGCCGCGCGCGCCTGGCGGTCGGCGCCCTGCTCTGCGGACGGGACGAATCGCGCCTGGTCCAGGCGGATGAGCATCGGCGGCGCGCTCAGCACGGCAACGATCCGGCGCCGCTCTTCGGGGCCGAGCGGCTCGAGCAGCCTGACGATGTCGGCGATGCGCTGGGCCGACTGCATGCCGGTGGTCTCCTGCAGCAACTCGCTGCGATCGTGCATATGGATCGCAAAGCTCACCAGTTGCGCGGCGATCAGTACCCCGAGCAGCACCAGCACAAGTCGGGCGAACAGCGAGCGCGGCAGCAGCCTCATCGGAGCAGCTTCAGCGGTGGATTGCGGCGACGTCGGCCGCGAGCACGTAGCCCTGGGTGCGTACGGTCTTGATGATCGCCGGCTCCCTTGCATCCTCGCCCAGGCGGTGGCGCAGGCGGCTTACCTGCACGTCGACGGCGCGGTCGAACGGACTGGCGTCGCGCGAGAGCATGAAGTCGACCAGCTGGTCGCGCGTGAGCACGCGGTTCGGGTGCTCGAGAAAGACCCGCAGCAACCTGAACTCGGTGCCGCTCAGCGCGACCACCACCCCTGCGGGCGAGGCGAGGTCGCGCGTCTGCAGGTCCAGGCTCCAGCCGGCGAAGCGATACGCGACGATCTCGTCGGGCTTGAGGTTTTCGGGCAGCGAGCGGGCGCGCCGCAGAACGCTCTTGATCCGCGCCAGCAACTCGCGCGGGCTGAACGGCTTGGGCAGGTAGTCGTCGGCGCCCATTTCCAGGCCGACGATTCGGTCGGCCTCTTCGCCGCGGGCGGTCAGCATTATGACCGGCAGGTCGGAGGTTGCGCGCAGGTCGCGGCACAGGCTCAACCCGTCTTCGCCCGGCAGCATGAGGTCGAGGATGACCAGGTCCGGATGCGCGGGGGTCAGGGCCGCCCGCATCTCGCGGCCGTTGGCTGCGGTGCTCACGCGATAGCCCTGCTTTTGCAGGTATTCGCCCAGGAGGCCGCGGATCTCCGCGTCGTCGTCCACGATCAGGATGTGGTCTTGCTTGTGCATGCTGAAGATTGCCCCGGCGGGGACCGGCAGTGCGGGATTTTCGTAACGCAGTGTAACAAGCCGCGGTTTCGCAACCCTGCGATACCAAACAGGCGGTTTCCGACATTGTCTGGTTACATCGGAGGGGTTTAATGGGTCATGCGGGCTGCACAGCGCCCGCTACGAAGAAACCCAACCCGACAAGGAGCACGATCATGAAACTCACCAGCAAAATCGCAGCGGCGGTCTTCGCAGCGCTCGGCCTCGGCCTGGCCTCGGGCGCCGCACAGGCCCACCCCGAATCGTGTGGTGGCGGAATGGGGCCCGGGATGATGGGCGGCATGATGTACCGCATGCATGGCGGCATGGGCCCCGGTGCGATGGGCCAGGGTCCGATGGGCCACGGCGCGATGGGGCCCGGCATGGGCGGCTACCGCGGCGGCCCGGCGGCAGGCCAGCAGTTCATGACGCCTGAGGAACAAACGGCCATGCGCGAAAAAATGCGCGCCGCCGCGACGCCCGAAGAGCGGCAGAAGGTTGCCGAAGCGAACCACGCCGAAATGCAGAAACGCGCCAAGGAAAAGGGCGTCACGCTTCCGGAGACGCCCGGCCCGGGCCGCGGCATGGGCCCGAACGCGGGTATGAACCGGCCTTGCGCCCCGGTGCAGTAACGCGCGAGGGCGGGTGTGTCAGCCGGACTCGCCGGCGTAGAGTCCCGGTTCCGCCGCAAACTCGTTTGCACAATGGGCGGAACAGAACCAGTAAGTCCGGCCGCTGTGCTTGACTGTGGTGGCGGCGGAATCGACCGCCACCTGCATGCGGCAGACCGGGTCGATAGCAACGACCGGGTGGCCCGCGTCCGGGTGCACAAGCTCGAACAGCGCCACGGGATAGGTGACATTCTTGAACTGCTGCTCGCCCAGCGGACGGCATTCGAATCCCGCAGCAACCGGGAGCCCATCGGCGATCCGGCCCGTACATAGGATCTGGTCGCCGATGGCGCATGAGGTGAGCCGCGCCGTGAGGTTGATCGGCGCGCCGAATAACCGCCCCTCCCGCTCGACGATCGGTCCGCGGTGGATGCCGGTGCTGATGCGCGGGAATCCGGGCTCGCCGCACACCGCCTCGCGCAGGCGCAATGCGGTGCGGACCACGGCCAGCGAGTCCTCGCCGGCGCAGAACACCGAATCGCCGATGGCGTCGACGATCCGCACACCGGGCTCGAGGCTCGCCTCCACCATGCCAACGAAGCGCAGCACCGTCTCGGAGGCCTGCAGCGCACCGTGTGTCTCGGTGAGCGCGGTGTAGCCGCACAGGTCGGCCATCATCAGGGCAAGTTCGAGTTCTCGTACCTGGCTCATCCGGTGGGCTCCGCTCAGGAAGGAAGGATCACGCCCTTGCCCGAGCTCTGCTGGTCAAACAGCGCATAGGCTTCCTTGGCCTGATCCAGCCGCCAGCGGTGCGTGAACAGTTTGTCGACCTCAATCCCACGCTCTGCGACAAACCGCGCGCAGTCGGCCTGGCCCACCGTGGAGAACGTCCACGAGCCGATCAGCGTCACCTGGCGGCGCAGCAGGTCGGGGCTGACATCGAGCGACACGCTGCCGCCTTCGCCGACAAAGCAGGCCTTGCCCCAGGTGCGCACGCAGCGCACCGCCTGAGCGCGCGCGTCCGGGGACGACGAAGCGTCGAGCGACAGATGCGCGCCCAGTCCCTGGGTCAGGTCCTTGACGGCGCCCACCACGTCCTGCGTTACGGACGGATTGATCGTTTCATGCGCGCCGAGTTCCTTTGCACGCGCGAGCCGTTCGGGGCTGATGTCAAGCGCAATGACGCGTGCGCCCATCGCCGCGGCCAGCTGCGTGGCCGACAGGCCCACCGGCCCCTGGCCGAAGATGGCGATGGTGTGTTGCGCCATCAGGCCCATGCGCTGCAGCGCACCCCAGGCGGTGCCGGTACCGCACGAGATCGCCGCTCCGGTTTCGAAGGACAACGCATCGGGCAGGGGCACCAGCGTGCGCGCCGGGCATTTCATGTATTTCGCGTGCGCGCCGTGGCCGGTGACCCCATAGACCTCCTTGACGCCTTCGTCGCACAGCTGCATCCACCCGGTGGAGCATTGCGGGCAGACGCCGCAACCCCGGTAATGGTGTTGCATCACGCGCATGCCGACAGTGGCCTGGCTCTTGTCCACTCCGGGGCCGACCGCTGCGACCACGCCGCAGGGTTCGTGCCCGGCCACCACCGGGCCTGCAGCGGCCTTGAAACCCAGTGATGCGGGTCCGCCGATGGCGCGATAGAACTTCAGGTCGCTGCCGCACATCCCCGAGGCCTTGATCTCGAGCACCACCTCGCCGGGGCCGGGGGTGGGGTCGGGCAGTTCGATGATGTCGAGCCGGCGGTCGCCGGGAAAGGTGATGGCTTTCATTTCAAAACGCCTCCTTGGGTAGTTGCTCCGCCGCCCCGCGGATCGAGATCATGCCTGGGTCGTGGCCGAGCCGCCTTCAGGTCTTGCTTGTCTCAGCGTGATCGAGGAAAGCGCGCATCAAACCCTCCGGCGCCCCGACGACATGCTCCGGACCGGGGAACGCCCCGGCGCGCACGTCACTGACAAAGTCCTTGAACCCGGCGATTCGCTCGGCCTGCATTGCTTCGCGCATCTTGTGCAGGTTGCGATACTGCTTCGAGTGCCGCGGATACGGTGGCGGGTTATTGCCGAGGATGTCTTCCGCAAACAGGAACTGGATGTCGCCCCCGCTGCCGGCGCCGATCGATGACGTCAGCAGAGTGGTGCGTTTGGTGATCTCCGCCAGCAATGGGGCCGGGATGACTTCGACTTCGACCGCCCACGCACCGGCCTCCTCCAGCCGCTTGATCTCGCGATAGATCCAAAGCGCCTCTTCGAGGGTCTTGCCGACCGCGCGCAACCCCCCCGTCCAGGTGCTTTTTCTCGGAACCAGGCCCGCATGGCCCTGGACCGGAACACCCGCTTCCGCAGCCGCGCTGATGAATCGGGGCGACCACTGGCACATGATCGCATCGGCCCCCAGTTCCATGGCTTGATATGCGATACGCACGGCTTCGGCCTCCGTCGCCGCGGCGACTAGCGGCACGGAAAACGACATGAAGGTATTGGGCGCGGCCTTGCGGATGTCCGCCGCAGGCTCGGGCCGCTTCGGGTCGAAGCGCACTTTCATCGTGTCGATGCCCGCCTCCTCGGCGGCCGCCGCCTCCTCCGGGGTAAAGGGGAGCGTCTCGACCAGCACCCGCTTGCCCTTCTGGTCGCGCAGGTCCTTCACCGTGTAATTTCGCGTCCCGTACGCCCCGCCCAGCGTCATGATGCGTTTCAGTCCGCGCTGGGTCGCCTCGCGCGAGGGGATGCCGCCGTCACCGGTCGAATGGCTTGCCATTGGTCCATGCTCCTTGGAAAGTCTGTGCGCCAATAATACGCAACTTTGATCGATGCGAAGCGCGGAGTTCGCGGCGCGGCGATGCGCGGCGTGGCCCCCGGCGCTCTCCCGGTCCGTCGCACTTTGTCAATACGAATGTATTGACATTGTGTCCAGGCCCGGCCTACCCTTGCCGAATGCCCGCCGCCACCAAGTCCGGTCAGATCCAGATCCGCGTTTCACCGGCGCAGAAGACCGCCATCCGTCGCGCTGCCCGTCAGGCGGGACTGGACATGTCCGCCTATGTCCTTGCCCGCTTGCTGCCGGCATCCGCAGACACCTTTCAGGCCCTCACCGGGGCCTGCGCGCATCCCCCGGAAGCGCGCTTCGCCCTGGCGGAGATCAACTCCTGGCTGGCGGGCCTGGGTGCCAGGGAGCTGCAGGAAGCGGTGTCCTCCCCACCCCCGCAACAAACACCCTACCTCGCCAATTACATTGCCGCGATGGTGGAGTTTGCATGCGCAAAAAACGGTGTCGCTGCGCCGTCCTGGACAAGTTCGACGATACCCCTTGCCGAGCCGGTGTTCGGCTCGGCGCTGATGAGCCTGCGCTTGTACCTGCTCACGCACTCGCCTGCGCCCTTCCGGCGGCGCAACATCTTCATCGATTCAAGCGTCGGTTCCCGTGTGTAAGGGCGCGAGAGACTGGAGTGTGATCGCCTGACATGGCCGTACTCACCGACAGGGATATCCGGCGGCTGTTCGCGCTGCTCAACGAAGAACTGCGCCGGGCCGATACCGAGGGCGAACTGTTCCTGGTGGGCGGGGCCGTGATGTGCCTCGCCTATGCCGCGCGCCCCTCCACCCAGGACGTGGACGGGTTGTTTCGCCCGGCCCGCAAGGTGCGCGAAGCCGCGGCACGGGTGGCGTTGCAGTCGGGTGTTTCG
>JANNWA010000512.1:0-15124 GCA_031408275.1 Pseudomonadota bacterium | reverse complement strand
TGGTCGCAG
Source organism: Pseudomonadota bacterium (assembly GCA_031408275.1). Taxonomy (GTDB): domain Bacteria; phylum Pseudomonadota; class Gammaproteobacteria; order Burkholderiales; family SG8-39; genus SZAS-79. The sequence goes on along the minus strand of JANNWA010000512.1, from coordinate 15,115 downwards.
ATTTCGAGTTCACCGGCTGACTGCCTTCCGCAGCCCTGGGAATTCCGGCTGCGATATTCAGTGACCCAGCACGCGGTCCAGCACCCAGTTGTTGAACACGTGCACGAGCGGCTCCGCGTGGGACAGCCGCCCCGGCCTTGAAAACGGCGAGGCGAGGCCGATCTGCTGCAGGGCGGAGATCTCGTTGTCCTCTGGTATCGAGAGGTCCCAGCGCTTGTAGTAGCGCTGCACGACCTCCTCGAAGTCGGGGCGCTCGGTGACGTCTTTCGGGAAGCACGAACCAACAATGAGTTTCGTCTTCGACGCTGACTGCGGCTGGAGTTCCAGCCACCACATGCAGTCGGTAGTCGCACCGAACATCGTGCTCGGGAAGATCAGCGGGTAGTAGCTGCCTTTGGCCGCCTTGCCTTCGAGCGTGGGGATGCGCGGGAAGCCCGTGTCGCCGGTGAGGAGCGCGCGCGTGCCTTCATGCTCCTTGTGCAGGGCCATCCACTGGCCCTGTGCCGGCTCGACGGTGGGGAACACACCCTTCTGCCGGGATAACGTGGATCGGTGCACGGTCGGGACGTGATAGGCCTCCATCGCGTTCTCGACGTATATTTTCCAGTTGGATTCGAGCGTGTACTCCTTGCGGCGCACGCAGACCATGTCCTCGAAGTGGTAGCTCGCGAGGACTCCGGGAAGGTCGGCCAGGTAGTCCTTGAGCGGGCCTGCGCCGGCATCGAGGTTGATGAAGATGAACCCGGCCCAGAGTTCGAGCTTCAGCGGGATCAGGGGGAAATCCTCCATGCGGAAGCCCGCCGTCTGCTCCATCTCGGGCGCGACGATCAGCTTGCCTTCGAAGTCGTAGGCCCACGAGTGGTAGGGGCAGCGGATCGCGTTGCAGTTGCCGTCGCCGCGCAGCATGGCCGCGCCGCGGTGGCGGCAGGAGTTGGAAAACGCGCGCGCCTGGCCGTCGTTGCCGCGCACCACGATGATCGGCACGCCGACGAAGTCGACCGTGAAATAGTCGCCCGCGTTGGGGATGCGGTCGGCGCGGCCGAAAAAATTCCACTCCTTCAGCCAGATCGTTTCGACCTCGCGGCGGTAGAACTCTTCGGAGGTGTACGTCCACGGCGGCAGCGTGCTTGCCTGGGCCAGGGGTTTCCTGACTTCCGCATAATGCCGAGGGTCGAAAATGTCCACGGTGGCCCGGTGGCCGAGGAGGAGGGGGGCGACGGCGCTCATCGAAACACTCCTGAAAGTTCCGCGGATTTGGCTAGGATACTGCTTTTCCCCGGGAGCCCGCCATGCAAGATCGACATCTCATACCTGCCCGCAAAGGCGCCGCCGCACGCATTAAAAAGGGACAGGTCCTCGAGGTGATCAACACCTATGGGTCGCAGGTGGTGGACTTCTGGGCGTTCAACGATCCGGACCTCGGCGAATGCATGTCGATGGAGCACTCGCGCCCCTGGATCGGCAAAATCATCCCGGCCGCGGGCGACACGCTCGTCACGAACAAGCGCCGCCCGATCCTGACCGTGATCGAGGACACTTCGCCCGGCGTGCACGACACCCTGATCGCGTCCTGCGACACCTACCGGTACGAGCAACTCGGCTGCAAGGGCTTTCACGACAACTGCACCGACAACCTGCAGAACGCGCTGGAAGCGATGGGCCTCAAACGCGTGGTCCATCCCTGCCCATTCAACCTCTTCATGCACATTCCGGTGAGGAACGGCGTCTCGATCTCTTTCGAGCCGCCGCTGGGCAAGCCGGGCGACTCGATTTCGTTTCGCGCCGAGATGGATGCGGTGGTGGGTTTTTCTGCCTGCCCGCAAGACATGCTGCCGATCAACGGCAAGGACTGCGTCATCCACGACGCGCACTTCCAGATCAGCTGAGCGACCCAGCCACGGAGCATCCCGATGCAAAGCGAACCCTACGATCTCATCATCCGCAACGCCGTCATCATCGACGGCACGCGCGCGCCGCGCTTCGAGGGCGAGATCGGGATACGCGCCGGGAAGATCGCCAAGGTTGGCATGCTGAATGGCGCAAAAGCCGATCGCGAGATCGACGCCGGCGGGAAGATCGCCGCGCCGGGCTTCATCGACGCGCACACGCACGACGACCGCCTGCTGCTGTCCTCCCCCGACATGTCGGCCAAGGTCAGCCAGGGCGTGACGACGGTCGTCACCGGCAACTGCGGGGTGAGCCTAGCGCCCATGGTCCACCGGTCCGGGCCGGTCACGCCGCCGCTGGACCTGCTCGACGACACGGGCGGCTGGTTTCGCTTCCCGACCTTCGCCGCCTACTTCGAGGAACTGGCCGCGAACCCCGCGGCCACCAACTTCGCGCCGATGATCGGGCACACCACGCTGCGGGTGATGAGCATGGACGACGTCGAGCGCCCCGCGAACGCGAAAGAGAGCGCGCGCATGCAGGCCCTGGCGCGCGAGGCGCTCGCCGCGGGCGCGATCGGTGTGTCCACGGGCACTTTTTACGAGCCCGCGGCGGCGGCGCCGACCGCGGAAATCGTCGAGGTCTGCCGGCCATTGACCGAGTTCAAGGGTTTGTACGTCACCCATATGCGCAATGAAGCCGAGCGGGTCATCGAGGCGCTGGACGAGACTTTCCTGATCGGCAGGGAACTGGGCATCCAGGTGGTGATCTCCCACCACAAGGTCGCGGGGCTGGCGAACCACGGCCGCTCCAACGAAACGCTTGCGCACATCGCCAAGCACATGGCAACGCAACCCATCGGCATGGACTGCTACCCCTACTGCGCGTCCTCGACGATCCTGACCTGGAGCCGTGTGGGCGCCGCGTCGAAAGTGCTCGTCACCTGGTCCAAGCCCCATCCCGAGTTCAGCGGCATGGAGCTTTTGGCGGTGGCGGGCAAGCTCGGGCTGTCGCAGGAAGCGGCGGTGGCGAAACTGCTGCCCGCCGGCGCCATCTATTTCGCGATGGACGAAAACGACGTGCAGCGCATCCTGAAGTTCGAGCGCACCATGGTCGGGTCGGACGGCCTGCCGCACGACGTCGCGCCGCATCCGCGCCTGTGGGGGACGTTTCCGCGGGTGCTCGGCCACTACAGCCGCGACCTCGGCCTCTTCCCGCTGGAAACGGCGGTGCACAAGATGACCGGCCTGACCGCGGCAACATTCGGCCTCGCGGACCGCGGCGTGATCCGCGCCGGCGCCTGGGCCGACATCACGCTGTTCGACGCGGAGCGGGTGGCCGAGGGCGCGACCTTCGCCAAGCCCATCCAGCCCGCGCACGGCATCGACACGGTGATCGTCAACGGCGAAACGGTGTGGCGCGAAGGCAGGCCCACCGGCGCGCGGCCCGGCCGGCACCTGCGCCGCACGGCTACTCCAGCTTGATGTTCGCTTCCTTCACCACATGCGCCCACTCGTCGGTTTCAGCCGGTGGCAGCGCGGAAGTCTCGCCGCATTGCTTGCGGTGATGCGGTGCAATATGCAAATCCGGCTAGGCCGAATGTGTCGCGAACCTCTCTCAATGGATTCCGGAAGCAGCAGACCGCCGGCTGATCCTGTGGGATACTAACTTCGCCCTGTTTCGCTTCTGAGGAGGACGGATCATGCAGATCAAGGAAATCCTGCGCGTAAAGGGGACGCGTCTGCTGTCCATCGGCGCCGATGGCCGTGCGGCGGACGCAGTAAAGATCATGGCCGGGGAGAATCTCGGTTCGCTGGTCGTGATGGATGGCAGCCGCATGCTCGGCATGCTCACCTTCCACGAGATCCTGCAGGCCCTCAACAACGGCAAAGGGGCGCTCGGCGACGCAAAGGTCGGCGACTTGATGGTGAAGGACCCGGTCAGCGCAACGCCGGACATGGACGTCAACGACCTGCGCCGCACCATGCTCGAGTCCGGCGCGCGCTACCTGCCGGTGCTCGACGAGGGCAAACTGATCGGCGTGATCTCGTTTCGCGACGTGGCCAAGGCCGTGCTCGAAGAGCAGGATTTCGAGAACCGCATGCTCAAGGGCTATATCAAGAATTGGCCGGCCTGAGTTCCGGCCAGGAGCTGGCCGGAACTCAGGCCGGCCTTCGGCCAGGTCACTAGCAGGGGAACCCTGCGGTTCCCCCGCACCCCTTCCCCAACCTTGAATCGACGCAAGTTCCTCACGGGCGGTTCCATTGTCGCGGGTGCGGGTGGCCTGGCCGCGTGGCGCTTTTGGCCTGAGCAAGGTCTGTGGAATCCGTGCCTTGCCCACCTGCCGCGGCGGCTCGCCGAGCACGAACTCGTAAAAGCCGCCTGGGAAGGCATCGACCCGGCCCGGGTCTGGGATTCACACGCGCACCTCGTCGGCACCGGGGATTCGGCGAGCGGCATCTGGATAAATCCGCGCATGAACAGCTTTTTCAACCCGGGCGAGTATGCGCGGCGGCTGTTCTTCCTGAATGCGGGTTGCGCTCATGAAGCGCCGGGAAAGGTGGATCAGTCTTACGTGGAGCGGATCGAAAACCTGGTCGAAGGGCTGGCGCGAGGCGTGAAGCTCCTGCTGTTCGCATTCGACCGGACGCACGACGAGAAAGGCGGAGTGCTGTGGGACCGCACCGGGTTCTACGTTCCCGACGCCTACGTGCGCGACACCGCGAGTCGCTACAAGGCGATCTTCGAATGGGTGGCTTCGATCCATCCTTACCGTGGCGACTGCGTCACTGCCCTCGAGGACGCGAAACGCAGCGGCGCGCGCGCTGTCAAGTGGCTCCCCGCCGCGATGGGGATCGACCCCGGTTCGGCGCTGTGCGACCGGTTCTACGCCGCCGCAGCGCGCCTCGATCTGCCGATCGTCTCCCATGCCGGGCTCGAGCGTGCGGTCTCCGGCAGCGACGTGCAGGACTTCGGCAATCCACTGCGGTTGCGCCGGGCGCTCGACGCAGGAGTGCGCATTGTGGTCGCGCACTGCGCGTCAATGGGGCAGGACCGCGACCTCGACCGTGGCGCCGGCGGCCCGATGGTGGACAGTTTCGAATTGTTCGCGCGCATGATGGGCGAGGCGCGGTATGTCGGGTTGCTGTTCGGCGACATCTCGGCGATGACGCAAACCAATCGCGCGGGCAACGGGCTCGCGCAGGCGATCCGCACGGACGAATGGCAGGGGCGGCTCCTGAACGGATCGGACTACCCTCTGCCGGGATTGATGCCGATTTTCTCCGTCGACTACCTCGTCTCGCTCGGGTTGCTCGAGGCTTCGGCCGCGCCGGTGCTGACGGAGATCCGCCGCCACAATCCGTTGCTGTTCGATTTCGTGGCCAAGCGTACGCTGCGCGTCGGCGGCAGGGGATTCTCTAAGTCGGTGTTCGAGACGCGCGATTTTTTCGCGCGCGCGAGCGCCAAGGCGGGGCCAACCCCTATGCTAAACTCGTCCGCACTTTCGCGCTAAGTCCTTCACATTTTGGAAGTAATTCGATGTCCGGCAACACTTTCGGCACGTTGTACTGCGTCACTTCCTTCGGCGAATCGCACGGCCCGGCGCTGGGCGGTGTGGTCGACGGCTGCCCCCCGGGGATGGAGTTGTCGGCCGCAGACCTGCAACGTGAACTCGACCGCAGGAAGCCTGGCACTTCGCGTCATGTCACCCAGCGGCGCGAATCGGACACGGTAGAAATCCTGTCCGGCGTTTACGAGGGCCGTACAACGGGCACCGCGATCGGCTTCCTGATCCGCAACGAGGATCAGCGCTCCAAGGATTACTCGGCGATCGCGGACAAGTTCCGACCCGGGCATGCCGACTACACCTACTGGATGAAGTACGGCCGGCGCGACCCGCGCGGCGGCGGACGCGCCTCGGCCAGGGAGACCGCGATTCGCGTCGCCGCCGGGGCGATCGCGAAGAAATGGCTGAAGGAGCGCTACGGCGTCGTCGTGCGCGGCTATCTCGCGCAGATCGGGCACAAGGCCATCCCGTTCCTGGACTGGAACGCCGTGGGGACGAACCCGTTCTTCGCCGCCAACTCCGGGATCGTGCCCGAACTCGACGCGTTCATGGATGCGCTGCGCGAATCGGGCGACTCCTGCGGGGCGCGCGTCAACGTTGTCGCCGAGAACGTGCCGCCCGGCTGGGGCGAGCCGGTCTATGGCCGGCTCGACGCGGATATCGCGTCGGCCATGATGTCGATCAACGCGGTGAAGGGGGTCGAGATCGGCGCGGGATTCGCCGCGGTTGCGCAAAAGGGCAGCGAGCATGGCGACGAGATGACGCCGGAGGGCTTCCTTTCCAACAACAACGGGGGCGTGCTCGGCGGGATTTCCACCGGGCAGGACATCGCGGTCTCGATCGCGCTTAAGCCGACTTCGAGCATCCGCATCCCCAGGCGCACGATCGATGCTGCCGGCAAGGCCGCGACGGTGGAAACCACCGGTCGCCATGACCCCTGCGTGGGTATCCGCGCCACGCCGATTGCGGAAGCGATGCTCGCCTGCGTGCTGATGGACCATGCGCTGCGCCACCGCGCGCAGAACGCAGATGTCGTTCCCGGCACGCGAGCGGTCCCGGGACGGGTGCTTTGATCGCCGAAGCTTGTGGAAAACCCGCGCAAAATCAATTAGAGTTACGCCCCAGTCCATCCGCTTGAGGCACCAACATGAGCACCAATAAAGGGCAGCTGCTACAAGACCCGTTCCTGAACACGTTGCGCAAGGAACATGTTCCGGTGTCGATCTACCTCGTCAACGGCATCAAGCTGCAGGGCCAGATCGAGTCTTTCGACCAGTATGTGGTGCTGCTGCGCAATTCGGTCACCCAGATGGTCTACAAGCACGCGATCTCCACCGTCGTCCCGGCGCGCGCGATCACGCTGCCGACCGACGGCGCCGCGCCCGACGCCTGATCCCGGGGACACCGCAAGCGGTCGCAAGGGACACCGTTCCGGTGTCGGAGACACCGTCCTGATGTTCGACCGTCCCGCCGCCGCCCCGCGTTCCCAGACCGCCGTCCTCGTTTGCCTGGATTTCGGCAAGGAAGACGGCCATGCCGAATCCACGCAAGAGATCGTCCGCCTGGCCGAGAGCGCGGGCGTGACCGCTCACAGGATCGTGCAGGGCAAGCGCCAGCGCCCGGACGCGGCGCTGTTCGCCGGGTCGGGAAAGGTAGACGAGATTCGCGCGGCGGTCGACGAGACCGGGGCCGGAGCGGTGATCTTCAACCACCACCTCTCGCCGGTCCAGGAGCGCAACCTCGAAAACAAGCTCGAGTGCCGCGTACTTGACCGCACGCGCCTGATCCTCGAGATCTTTGCCCAGCGCGCCAAGACGCATGAGGGCAAGCTGCAGGTCGAGCTCGCCCAGATGGAATACCTTTCGACGCGCCTGATCCGCGGCTGGACGCACCTCGAGCGCCAGCGCGGCGGCATCGGCCTCAGGGGCGGGCCGGGCGAGACGCAGCTCGAGCTCGACCGGCGGCTTATTTCGCAGAGGATCAAGACCCTCAAGGCGGAGCTCGACAAGATGCGCCAGCGCCGCGGCGTCCAGCGGCGCGCCCGCGCGCGGAAAGACGTGTTCTCTGTGTCCCTGGTCGGCTACACCAATGCCGGCAAGTCGACGCTGTTCAATGCGCTGACCCATGCCAAGGGGTACGCCGCCGACCAGCTGTTCGCGACTCTCGACACGACCACGCGCCGCATTTTCCTCCATGAGATGGGCGCGCGGGGCGGCCAGGTGGTGGTGTCCGACACGGTCGGCTTTATCCGCGATTTGCCGACCAGCCTGATCGCGGCTTTCCGCGCAACCCTGGAGGAGACCGTGCAGGCCGACCTGCTGCTGCACGTGGTCGACAGCGCCTCGCCGGTGCGCGATATGCAGATCGCCGAGGTGAACAAGGTGTTGGCCGAAATCGGCGCAGACGGGGTGCGCCAGGCCCTGGTGATGAACAAGATCGACCTCGCCAACGCCGGGGAGGGCATTCCGTCCGGCGTAGAACGCGATGAATATGGTAAGATTTTGCGGATTCGAGTGAGCGCAGGCACGGGTGCCGGGTTGGACGGCCTGCGCAGCGCGATCGCCGAACTGGCCCCGGAGCACCTGCGAAAGCGTGGATCCGTGGCCGACCCCACCACCCATCCTGAACTGGCCTGACAAAATCCGTATGTCACTGAACGACCCAAACTGGGGGCGCGGGGGATCTCGCGGCCCGCAAGGCCCCGGCGGCGGCAAGCAGGGTCCGCCCGACCTCGATGAACTGTGGCGCAACTTCAACCGCAAGCTGAACGACCTGTTCGGCCGGCGCGGCGCAGGGGGCGAGCCGCCGTCCGAAGGCCGCGGCGGCCCGAACCCTGCGCAGATCGGCGGCGGCGCCGGCATCCTCGCGGCCCTCGTGCTGGCCGTGTGGCTGGCGAGCGGGTTCTACATCGTCGTGGAAGGCACGCGCGGCGTGGTGCTCACGTTCGGCAAGTTCGCCGAAGAAACGCAATCGGGCCTGCGCTGGCGCCTGCCCTGGCCGGTCCAGACCCACGAGATCGTCAACCTCTCGCAGGTGCGTACGCTCGAAATCGGCTATCGCAACAGCGTCAAGACCAAGGTGCTCAAGGAGTCGCTGATGCTGACGGACGACGAGAACATCGTCGACCTGCAGTTCGCCGTCCAGTACACGGTCAAGGACGTGCGCGACTACGTCTTCAACAACAAGCGCCCCGACGAAGCCGTGATGCAGGCGGCCGAAACCGCGGCGCGCGAGATCATCGGCAAGAGCCGCATGGACCAGATCCTGTACGAGTCGCGCGAAGAAATCGCGATCAAGACCCGCCAGCTCATGCAGGTGATCCTCGACCGCTACAAGACCGGCGTGTCGATTTCCAACGTCACGATCCAGAACGCGCAACCGCCCGAGCAGGTGCAGGCCGCGTTCGACGACGCGGTGAAAGCGGGGCAGGACAGGGAAAGGCAGAAGAACGAAGGCCAGAGCTACGCCAACGACGTGATTCCCAAGGCCCGCGGCACCGCAGCCCGGCTCATGGAGGAATCCGAGGGCTACAAGCAGCGCGTGATCGCCAACGCGGAGGGCGAGGCTTCGCGCTTCAAGCAGGTCCTCGCCGAGTACGCCAAGGCACCCGCGGTGACCCGCGAGCGGATCTACCTTGACACGATGCAGCAGATCCTGTCTTCGACTTCCAAAGTGCTTTCAGACACGAAGGGCAGCGGCAACCTGCTGTACCTGCCGCTCGACAAGTTGCTGCAGCGGGGCGCGCCCGAGGCCGCCAGCGGCGCGGTGCTGCCCGAAGGGGCCGTGCTGATGAAGCCCCCGGCGCCCGATGCTCCGCCAGCGGCCGAAGGCGGGCCGCGCGCGCGCGACGGCAACCTGCGCAACCGCGAAAGGGGTGAGCGATGACTCGCTTGATCGGACCGATTGCCGCCGCGTTGATAGCGCTCGCGCTGCTCGCCAGCGCCTCCCTGTACACCGTGGACCAACGCCAGAACGCCATGGTCTTCCAGTTGGGTGAGGTCAAGGACGTCGTGACCACGCCCGGCCTGCACTTCAAGTGGCCGCTGATCCAGAACATCCGCTACTTCGACACGCGCATCCTCACGCTGGACGATCCCGAGCCGCTGCGCTTCATCACCTCGGAGAAGAAGCCCGTCCTCGTCGACTCGTTCGTCAAGTGGCGCATCATCGACGTGAAGCAGTTCTACATCAGCGTCCAGGGCGACGAGGTTCGCGCCGCCAAGCGCCTGCAGCAGACGATCTCCGACGGCCTGCAGGCCGAGTTCGGCAAGCGCACGGTGCACGACGTGGTGTCGGGGGAACGAGACGCGATCATGGACCTGATGCGCGAGAAGGCGGATCTGGACGCACGCAAGATCGGCGTGCAGATCATCGACGTGCGCCTGAAGCGCGTCGACCTGCCGCAGGAAGTCAGCGACTCGGTCTACCGCCGCATGGAGGCGGAAAGAAAGCGCGTGGCCAACGAACTGCGTTCCACCGGCTCGGCCGAGGCCGAGCGGATCCGCGCCGACGCGGACAAGCAGCGCGAAGTGATCCTCGCGGAAGCCTACCGGGATGCGCAGCGCATCAAGGGCGAGGGCGACGCGAAGGCGTCGGCCACCTATGCGCAGGCGTTCCAGCAGAACGCGGAGTTCTATTCGTTCTACCGCAGCATGGAGGCGTATCGTTCGAGCTTCCGCGGCAAGAGCGACGTCATGGTGGTCGATCCGAGCTCCGAGTTCTTCAAGTACTTCAAGGACTCGGCCGGAAAGTCCGGCAAGAAGTGATGGGGCATGGGCACGATGGGCACCACCTTCCTGATGGCGTTCGCCCTCATGCTGGTGATCGAGGGGGCGCTTCCCTTCCTGGCACCCTCGCTGTGGCGTGAGACCTTTCGCCGGATCACGCAGATGTCGGACGGGCAGATCCGCTTTTTCGGCCTGAGCTCGATGCTGCTCGGCGTGATCCTGCTGTATTTCTTGCGCTGATCCCGACCGACATGCGCAACTGGCTGCTGCCCGAGTACATCGAGGACATCCTGCCCGCAGAGGCGGCGCGCATCGAGCGCCTGCGCCGCCGCGTGCTGGACCTGTTCGAGGTCTGGGGCTACGAGCTCGTAATGCCGCCGCTGCTCGAATACGTCGAGTCGCTGCTCACCGGCACCGGCCACGACATGGATCTGCGCACCTTCAAGCTCGTCGACCAGTTGTCCGGCCGCATGATGGGCGTGCGCGCCGACATTACGCCCCAGGTGGCGCGGATCGACGCGCACCTGCTCAACCGTGCGGGCGTGACGCGCCTCGCTTACGCCGGCAGCGTGCTGCACACGCGTCCGCAGACGCCGGCCGCCACGCGCGAACCGCTGCAGATCGGCGCCGAGGTCTACGGGCACGAGGGTGTTGAAAGCGACCTCGAGGTCCAGCAGCTGCTAAGCGCCTCGCTCGAGGCCTGCGGCGTGCGTGGCGCGCGCATGGACGTGGGCCACGTGGCCGTGTTCCGCGCGCTCGTGGCGCGCGCACGGATCGGCGCCGAGCTGGAGGCCGAGCTTTTCGAGGCGCTGCAGAAAAAGGACATCCCCGCGCTGCGCGCGGACATCAAGGGCGCGCGCGGGCTCGACGCCGTTTCGCGCGAGGCGCTGCTGCTGCTCCCCGAACTCTACGGCGGCGCCGAGGTGCTCGCGCTGGCCGGGCGCCGGCTCCCGAAGCTGCCGCCGATCACCAAGGCCATCGCCACACTAAGAAAGCTGTCGAAGGCGAGCGCCATCCCGATGAGCTTCGATTTGTCCGAGCTGCGCGGCTACCATTACCATTCCGGCGTCGTGTTCGACGCCTATTGCGAGGGCGTCGCTGGTCCCGTCGCGCGCGGAGGCCGCTACGACGAAGTGGGCAAGGCTTTCGGGCGCCCGCGGCCGGCGACCGGGTTTTCCATCGACCTGCGCGAACTCGCCGGCGCGGCCGCGCCCGCCAAGGCGCGCGAGCGCATCCTCGCACCCGCGGTGAAAAGCGACCTACGGCTCGCCCGCAAGATCGCGGCCCTGCGCGCGCGGGGCGTTGTGGTGATCGAGGAGCTGCCGGGCCACGAGAAATCCCGCAGCGAACTCGGCTGCACGCGCCGGCTCGCGAAAAAGGACGGTGCATGGATGATCCTGCCCGTAAAGAATCGACCCATCAAGGGATGAAGGCCATGGCCTCAAACGCAAGGAACGTCGCCAAGAACGTAGTGGTGGTCGGCACCCAGTGGGGAGACGAAGGCAAGGGCAAGATCGTCGACTGGCTCACCGACCATTCGCAGGGCGTGGTGCGCTTCCAGGGTGGCCACAACGCGGGCCACACGCTCGTGGTCAACGGCAAGAAGACGGTGCTGCGCCTGATTCCCTCGGGGATCCTGCGCGGCAACGTCACGTGCTACATCGGCAACGGCGTGGTGCTGTCGCCCTCCGCTTTGCTGCAGGAGATGGACGAGCTCGAGGCCGCCGGGGTCGAGGTGCCTGCGCGGTTGCGGATTTCGGAGGCGTGCCCGCTGATCCTCCCCTACCACGTGGCCATCGACCAGGCGCGCGAGAAGGGAGCCGGCAAGATCGGCACGACCGGGCGCGGCATCGGCCCGGCCTACGAGGACAAGGTTGGGCGCCGTTCGATCCGGCTGCAGGACCTGTTCAAGCCGGTGCGGTTCGCGGAAAAGCTGGAGGGGTTGCTGGAGTACCACAACTTCATCCTCGAGCACTATTACCACGCGCCGAAAGTCGACTTCAAGCAGACGCTGGACGAGACGCTGGCGTTCGCCTCGCGCTTGGCGCCTTTGGTTGCGGACGTGCCGCGCGCGTTGTACGAGGCGAACCGCGAGGGCAAGAACCTGCTGTTCGAAGGCGCGCAAGGCACGCTGCTCGACATCGACCACGGCACCTATCCGTTCGTCACCTCTTCGAACTGCGTGGCGGGCGCCGCGGCGGCCGGTGCGGGCGTCGGCCCCGGCCAGCTGCATTACGTGCTGGGCATCACCAAGGCTTACACCACGCGCGTCGGTGGCGGCCCGTTTCCCACCGAATTGAACGACGACATCGGCAAGCACCTCGCCACCCGCGGTCACGAGTTCGGCGCGGTCACGGGGCGGCCGCGCCGCTGCGGCTGGTTCGATGCGGCCGCGCTCAAGCGCTCGATCCAGATCAACGGCGTGTCTGGCCTGTGCATTACCAAGCTCGACGTCATGGACGGCGTGGAGTCGGTCAAGCTGTGCATCGGGTACGATGTCGACGGAAAATTCTCCGACATCCTGCCGGTCGGGGCCGAGGAATTGGCCCTCTGCGTGCCGCGCTACGAAGAGATGCCGGGCTGGCAGGAGAGCACGGTCGGCGTGAAAGCGCAGGATGGTCTGCCGAAGGCCGCGCGCGACTACCTCGCCCAGATCGAGAAGCTCACGGGCGTGCCCATCGACCTCATTTCCACGGGGCCGGACCGGGAAGAGACGATCGTCCTGCGGCACCCGTTCGAGTAAGCGCCGCACTGTCCGGATGCCGCTGCCGGGCGCGCGCCCGGCCGGTGTTCAGATGCCTTCTTCCAGGCGGTAAGCGAGTATGGCCGGCAGGCCCGCGGCGCGTACTTTGTCCGCCGCCTTGAAACGGTCGTACGGGATGCGGTGGAAGGTGATGCTCGCATTCTCGAGGTCGAACAACGCATAGGCCGCCGCCGGGTTGCCGTCACGGGGCTGACCGACAGAGCCGGCCAGCGCGAGCCAGCGGCGGTCGGCCGGCACGGGCATCGGAGTGCCTGGCAGCGGGCGCACCCGGCCGGTCTTGCCGGTCGGCAGCTGGAAATACAGCGCCTGGTCGTGCACGTGCCCCGAGAAAGTGTAGAGGGTCCGCGCCGCCGCCATGCTCCGTACGGCTTCCGCGGGGCTGTCGACGTATTCCCAGCGTTCCGGATGCGCGGCCGATGCGTGTACGTAACAGATCGCCTCCTCGCGCACGCAGAGCGGCAGTGCGTCGAGGAAGGCCTTGCTTGCGTCCGGCAGCACGCCGCTCGTCCATGCGATGGCCGCGGCCGCCGTATCGTTCATATATTGCGAGGGGGTGCGCACTGCCTCGTCGTGGTTGCCCTTCAGGACGACGCTGCCGCCCCGCGAGTAGTCCGCGATGAGGTCGAGCACTGCCTGCGGATCCGCGCCGTAACCGACGAGGTCGCCGAGGAACGCGTAGCGTTTCGCGCCGTTCTCGCGCGCGTGGCGCAGGCACGCCTCGAGGGCTTCGAGGTTACTGTGGATGTCGGAAAGCAGCGCGATGGTCACCGCGTCTCCGGTTTGCGGGTCGATGCAGAGGGTTAATCATAGCAGCGGGCCGCAGGTAAAATGAAGGTGCAGGCACCAATTTCCGAGGCTGATTTGAGAAGCGCAAAGGAGGCACGATGACTTACTGCATAAGGGCGATCGCCGCGTACACAGCCGCGGGTGCGCTGGCATTTGCGACCAGCGCGTTCGCGCAGTGGCCGGCCAAGCCGGTGGCCCTGGTGGTGGGCAGCGAGCCGGGCAGCGCGCCGGACGTGTACGCCCGCGCCGTGGCGGCGCCGCTCACCAAGCTGCTGGGCCAGTCGGTGATCGTCGAGAACCGCACCGGCGCCAACGGCAACATCGCGGCCGAACACGTGGTGCGCGCGCCGGCTGACGGCTATGCACTCTGGGTGCCCGCGCAGTCGCAGATGGAGATCAACCCCAGCGCCTACCCCGACCTGCGCTGGAAGCCGGCCGACTTTATCGGCGTGATCAAGGGCACGGAGGCGCCCGTGATGCTGGTGGCGCACCCCAGCGTGCCGGTCAAGACGCTGGCCGAGCTGGTCGCGTGGGTCAAGGCCAACCCGGGCAAGGTGTCTTACGCGTCGTTCAGCCCGGGAACGATCTCGCACTTCCTCGGCTACCAGCTGAACGACAAGTTCGCGCTCGACATGACCCACATCACCTTCAAAGGGTCGGGACCGCAGGTGCAGTCGCTGCTCGGGGGGCATGTGCCGATCGGATTTTCCCAGATCCAGACCGGGCTGCCGCACGTGCTGGGCGGAAAGCTCACTTGTATCGCGGTCACTGGCGCCAGGCGCTGGCGCCAGCTGCCGGCCGTGCCGACCTTCGCCGAACTGGGCTACCCGGAGTTCACTGCCGGAACTTGGTTCGGCATCGTCGCGCGCTCGAATACGCCGCCCGACGTGCTCGCGAGAATCGTGGACGCCAACAAGGCTGCCCACGCGGATCCGGAAGTCCGCGACAAGCTGGAGAAGATGGGCTTCGACGTCGCGGCCCAGACCGGCGCCGAATTCGCCGCCAGCCTCAAGGCCGGCGAGGAGCGCTGGGCGAAAGTAGTGAAGGCCACTGGCTTCCGCGCCACCAACTAGGCTGGGGATCAGGACGCCGCCCATCCCGGGATCCACTCCGCCTGATAGTACTGGCGTACGATTCAGCTCCTGATGGAGGAATACCATGCTCCAGCTCCGCCCCAACTGCGAATGCTGCAACACCGACCTGCCGCCCGAAACCACGCAAGCGCGCATCTGCTCGTTCGAGTGCACGTTCTGCAGCAGCTGCGCCGAAACCGTCCTCGAGGGTCGCTGCCCCAATTGCGGCGGGGAACTCGTGGCGCGGCCGCGCAGGCCCGAAGGCAAGCTCGCGAAATTCCCGGCGTCGACGGAGCGGGTGTACAAACCC
>JANNWA010000511.1:0-3878 GCA_031408275.1 Pseudomonadota bacterium | reverse complement strand
TTCGGCCTCGGGCTGGCGGTTGGCCGCGAGGTTGAGCCCGAAAGCGATGTTCTGCTCCACCGTGAGCCACGGAAACACCCCGTACTCCTGGAAGATCACCCCGCGCTCGGGTCCCGGTCCGCCGATCGGCTTGCCGTCCAGCGTCACGCTGCCCCCGGTGGGCTGCACGAAACCGGCCACGATGTTCATCATGGTGGTCTTGCCGCAGCCCGAGGGGCCGATGATGGAGACGAACTCCTGGTCTGCGATCGAGAACGAAACGTCCTCGACCACCTTGAGCGGCCCGTGGGCGGTCTCGAACGCCACCGAGACGTGATCGAAGGAGATCCGCTGTGCGGCGCTCGTGCTCATGCGCCTATCCTGTCCTGCCAGGCCACCATCCTGCGGCTCGCCGCGCGCAGGCCGAGATCCATCGCCAGCGCGATGAACCCTATGCAGATGATGCCGACGTAGATGATGTCCAGCTGGAAGAACGAGCCCGCGTTCTGGATCAGCGCGCCCAGCCCCTGCTGCGCCGCGACCAGTTCGGAGGCCACCAGCGTCGCCCAGGCCACGCCGAGCGACACGCGCAGCGCAGTGAGGATGTGCGGCACCGCCAGGGGCACGATCACCTTGCGGAAGATCTCCAGGTCGGTCGCGCCGAGCGTGCGCGCCACGCGCACGAAGATCGGGCTGATCTGGGCGATGCCTTCGTACATGACGATGACGCCGGCGAAGAAAGCGGCATAGAACAGGATGATCACCTTGGCCGGCTCGCCAATGCCGAAATACACGACCACCAGCGGGATCAGCGCGATCGGCGGCAGCGCGCGAAAGAAATTGATCAGCGGGTCGACGAAGCTGCGCACCTCGCGATACCAGCCGAGCACGAACCCGACCGGCACGGCCAGCAGCGTGCCGAGCGCGACACCGAGGAAAACGCGCTGCGTGGACATCCAGATGTCCACTGGCAGCCGGCCGCTGGTGAGCAGTTCCCAGAACCGCGCAGCCACCTGGTGCGGCGTGGGCATCAGGGACGCGTTGACCAGGCCCGACAGAGCGATGGCGTACCAGCCCATCACCAATATCAGCCACGGGGCGAGGATCAACACGGTGCGGCGCAAGCGGCAGTCTCCGGGGTCTGTTCTTGTTGTTGTGGGGGCGAGCGGCCAAAGGTACTATGAATGGAACCTTTAGCACAATCATGATCCTCAAACCCGCCCGCGTCGCAGCCTTCGTGTTTCGCGCCCCGATCGAAACGCCGGTGCAGACCTCGTTCGGCATCATGCGCGACCGCCCCGCCGTGTTCGTGCGCATCACGGATGCCGACGGCGCAGAAGGCTGGGGCGAGGTCTGGTGCAACTTCCCCACCGTCGGCGCGGAACACCGCGCGCGCCTGGTGGACTCGGTGTTCGCGCCGCTCCTGCTGGGAAAATCCTTCGCCTCACCCGAAATGGCGTTCCTCGCGCTAACCGCGCAGACCGAAGTGCTCGCCATCCAGGCGGCCGAGCCAGGCCCGATTGCGCAGTGCGTTGCGGGGCTGGACATCGCACTGTGGGACCTGCACGCCAAGCGGCTCGGCCAACCGCTGTGGAAACTGCTGGGAGGCAAGTCCCCTGTCGTTCCGGTCTACGCGAGTGGCCTCAACCCGACCGGTCCCGAAAAACTCGCGGCGGCGCGCCTTGCAGACGGCTATCGCGCGTTCAAGCTCAAGATCGGTTTCGGGTTGGAGCGCGATGCCGCGAACCTCAAGGCCCTGCGCGCGGTGATCGGCGACCTGCCCCTCATGGTCGATGCCAACCAGGCCTGGGACCTCGGCACCGCCATCGATATGTCGTCCGCGCTGGGTGAATTCGGATTGGACTGGCTCGAGGAACCGCTGCGCGCCGACCGGCCCTGGGACGAGTGGGCGAAACTGGCGGAAAAATCCCCGGTCCGCCTCGCGGCCGGAGAGAACCTCGCATCGTTTGCCGCCTTCGAGGCCGCCCTCGAATCGCACGCGCTCGGCGTGGCACAGCCCGACATCGCCAAGTGGGGCGGCTTCACCGGGTGCCTCACGGTCGCGAAGAAGATCCTCAGCCACCGCACGCGCTACTGCCCCCACTACCTCGGCGCCGGGATCGGCCTGCTGGCTTCTGCGCATCTCCTCGCCGCGGTCGGCGGCGACGGCATGCTGGAAGTCGATGCCAACCCGAACCCGCTGCGCACGCTGACCTGCGGGCCGCTGACGAACATCGTCGAGGGCACATCGAAACTGGGCGATGCACCCGGGCTTGGCATCGCGCTGGACCTGCAGGCGCTGCGCTCCTTTTCAATCGCGCATTAGGCAAAAGGCATCCCGTCGATGAACCAGACCGTCCCGCGCAAGCAGCCCAACATACTCTTCGTGATGGCCGACCAGCTGGCTGCGCCGGCACTGCCCGTCTACGGCCACAAGGTCGTCAAGGCCCCGCACATTTCCCGGCTTGCGGCGTCGGGCGTCGTGTTCGACAGCGCCTACTGCAACTTCCCGATCTGCGCGCCCTCGCGCGCCTCGATGCTCTCTGGACGCCTGCCCCACTCGATCGACGCCTACGACAACGCCTCCGAATTCCCCGCCTCCATCCCGACCATGGCGCACTACCTGCGGCACGCGGGATACCGCACGATCCTGTGCGGCAAGATGCATTTCATCGGCCCCGACCAGCTGCACGGGTTCGAGGAGCGCCTGACCACCGACATCTATCCCGCCGACTTCGGCTGGACGCCGGACTGGTTGAAAGGCCCCGGGTACCGCCCGACCGGGGTGAGCATGCGGGCCATCGTGGAGGCCGGGCCGTGCGTGCGCAGCCTGCAGATCGACTACGACGACGAAGTCGAGTACCACGGCCTGCAGCGCCTGTACGACCTTGCACGCGCCCCCGAGGAGCGGCCGTTCTTCCTGACGGTCTCGTTCTCCCATCCGCACCCGCCGTTCGTCGCGCCGCAGGAGCACTGGGACCGCTACCGCCACGAAGACATCGACATGCCGCGCGTGGCCCCGATCCCGCTGGACAAGCTCGACCCGCACAGCCGCTGGCTGTACGACGCGCACGCACAAGGCCAGCACGACCTGACCGAGGCCCGCGTGCGCAACGCGCGCCACGCCTATTACGCGATGACGAGCTACATCGACGACAAGGTAGGCCGGATCATGAAGGCGCTCGAGGAAACCGGGCTCGCCGACGATACCGTGGTGGTGTTCGGGGTCGACCACGGCGAGATGATGGGCGAGCGCGGCATGTGGTTCAAGCAGACCTTCTACGAATGGTCCGCCCGCGTGCCGCTGATCGTGTCGCAACCGAAGCGCTTCTCCCCGCGCAGGGTCGCGGCGCACGTGTCGCTGGTCGACCTGCTGCCCACGTTCATGGACTTTGCCGGCGACGGCGCGCCGTTCGAGCCGATCGACCCCATCGATGGCAGGAGCCTCGTGCCCCTGATGGAAGGCACGGAACCCGACGGCAACAGGACGGTGATCTCCGAATACAGTTCCGAAGGCGTGTGCGCCGCCTCGCGCATGGTGCGCGAGGGACCGTGGAAATACGTCTACACGCGCGGACTGCCGCCCATGCTTTTCAACCTGGAAACCGATCCGGACGAACTCGACGACCTCGCCGGCCGGCCGGCGCACGCGCAAGCCGAGCAGCGCCTGCACGTGAAGGCCGTCGCAGGCTGGGACCCGGAGGCCGTCCACGCACGGATCCTCGCCAGCCAGAAGCGGCGCCTGTTCCTTGCCGGGGTCGCCAACAGTTCGCCCCTGTACTCCAACTGGGCTTTCCAGCCGTTCGCGGACGCGTCAAAGCGCTATATTCGCGGCTCCGGCACCGCCGGCCCGACCAATGCGAAATCGAAGGCGCGCTTTCCGTACGTAGCGCCGGTGC